>JBHLJZ010000120.1:6632-10545 GCA_048887165.1 Candidatus Hodarchaeota archaeon
CCACCGGAAATACCCTTGTTTGAAGATCCTGAAACGGGTATGTATGGTATAATTTCAAATTTATAATAATATTATTTTTAATTTCTTTTTTTATATTTTAATTAATGAGTAAGATTTATGATTTTGATAAGGAAACTCAAGCAATATTAAATGACTTTTTATTTGATATCAGTTCGACAGATTGGAGAAAGTGGTTAAAATTTTCTACTAAAGAGGAATATGAAGAATATTTATTAGAAAATTCAGGATTTTCTAGTTTTTCAGAGGTCCTTGAACAAAAAGTTCTAAACTCTAAAGAATTCTCTATAGATATTAATACATTTATTAAAGATTATAGGGCGCCTAATGCAATTATATTATGCCATACATCTGGAACTACTAATAGTAATATTAAAGCCTTGAAATGGTTTTATATGTCAAAAAATACTATAAGGCGTTATTGGGCTCCTGGAATGCAAGCCATATTTGAATCAAGTGGTTTAACCCCAAAAACTTCGGCTGTCATCTTTGTACCATCAAGAACTAATCTGGACGGAATAAAAGATCTTGATGGAAGGAAATATCTCTCTCTTTATTCTTCAGAATTTTCGCAAAGGACTATGTTATCTATTATTAAACCAAATTCGTATTTACTACATGAGTATAAGAGATGTAAAGATTTAGATACTATTTCTAAAATATTATCAATGGAGGGCATATCAGTTATTTCAGCTCCAGCTATAACAATACTTGGATGGGCTGATATTGAGAAACTTGAGAATGGTTTATATAAATCAATCTTAAACTTTAAAGAGAAAAGTAATGGAGATAACGAACTTATAAGTCTAGTTAAAAGAGAAGGAATAAAAATAGCAGCAAAATTGATCCAAGAAGAACTCTCCAACAAATTATCGGGGGCTACAATAATATTTAGTACAAGTTCTCTTTCAGAAAGAGATTGGAATTTCATCAGAAAATTTATGCACTGGAAAAGAGGAGAAGAAAAGTTTACAAACTTATATGTAGCTTCTGAAGTTGGCCCCATTGCTTCAAGTTTAGGCATTTTTGAAGTTTCCCGTAGAAATAATATGTATCTATTTCCTCTAACTTTAGGTCTGTTAGAATATAAAGGAAAAAAAAATCTCATTTCTCGAACAGAAAGTAAAATAGGAAAATTATTAATTTCACGCTATAATAATGATGAGATTCTATATAATATAGATCTAGGAGATATTATAAAAATTAAAAACCAGAATGGGCTTCCTCAAATTGATGGTACAATTTTACGGGCAAAATTTGAATTAAAATATCCCATTATGATTTCAAACAACATTTCTCTTCCTAATCAATATACTATTTATGCAGGTGATCATTTTATTTTTGATCAGTTTGAAATCTATAATCCTCGTCATTTATTAAATTGTTTAAATTCAAAATGCTCATCTAATTATGATTGTCTTTTATTAACCAAATCAAATAATTCTATTTTTAAATTAATTATACGCAAAAATATAAATTCAGGTTGTACGGATCTTGAAAATATAAAGAATATAATTCTTAATTGCTCTCAACTCGAGAGCTTTAAAACCGCAATTAATAATGATCAAATCAATATAGAGATAATAGATGATAAGCCTATTGATTTTTTAGCCACTAGGTCAGATATGTTGGAGAACGTTAGGAACGGAAAGATGCCAAAGGGGATCTTGAAGAAGTGGCCTTTATATTATGTTGAAATTAACTAACTTTCTCTTAAGCTAAAACTTAAATATTCTTATTCAAAAATATTAAACTATTATAGATTAAGAAATGTTAATGTTTTTAATCCAAAAATAAATAAATTGAAATTGGTTAAAGTTGCCAAAAGTTAAGATAGATAATGTAAATCTTTATTATGAGATTCACGGAGACGGTTTTCCTCTTGTAATGATACAAGGTTTATCTGAAAATATTTATTGGTGGGATACTCCCATGATAGAGGAGCTCTCAAAACATTTTAAGACAGTTATTTTTGATAATAGAGGGGTTGGTAGAAGTGATGATTTGAATGGAGATGTTACAATAGAAATTATGGCTGCTGACGTGTTAGGATTGATGGATGCTTTAGAAATACCCCAAGCTCATATCCTCGGTCATTCCATGGGAGGAATGATCGCACAGGAACTAGCACTCAAATTTCCCGAGCATGTTAAAAAGCTTATTCTTTGTTCAACTAGCTGTGGTGGATCGAAAGCAGAAATGCCTTCAGTGAATACACAGAGACTATTAGGGAAACTATCAAGAAAAGCACATACACGAGATTTGATTGAAGAGGGTATGCCCCATATATTCACTAAGAAGTTCATGGATGAAAATCCTCAATTCATTGAAAAAAAAGTTGATGATATTTTAATGATTCCAACAGGATCAACCACATTTAAGGCTCAAATGGCTGCTTGGATGAGATATAATTCATGTAGAAAACTAAAAAGTATAAATATTGCTACTTTAATAGTTCATGGTAAGCAGGATATTCTTGTTCCACCTAGCAATGCTAGATTATTAGTTGAGAAAGTACCAAACGCAGAAGTTGTGTATTTTGATTCTAATGCTCATCTTATTCACTCAGAGGAACCAGATAAGTTTATCGAAGTGCTACTTAAATTCTTAAAATAGGAAAAAAAGTGAGGTTTCTTAAAATAAGGTAAGAAGAATCCCTACAGGTAAAAATCTAACGAGATAAAAACTATATTCGAGTAAAAAGAGTTTTATACCTCTATCATTAAAATTATTCTGATTTATCGCAATTGTTGCAATAAATAATAATAGATTTTATTTATAGAGAATAAATGACCTATTCAAAAGAGTTAGTGAGATTTAAGAGCTATAGGCTCTCTAACTTCTTCCAACTTGTAAAAGACTTGACCTTCAAATGAAAAATAATCCCAACCTTCATGTTTATCAAAACCATGGGCACTAAGAAAATTAGTTGAAAACTTATCTCGAGCATCGTTCACCATTTTATTAACTATTTCAACTTTTTCTGATTCGTTATCAACAAGTTGTAGTTTTCCTTGTATTGAAATAAAGTAATAACTGTTTAAATCTTGCTCAAATTTTTCAATTGATACACAAACATTTCTATTTTTTTTAAGAATCTCCATTTTTTTACCATAATTTGTAAAATGGAAATATAACGTTTTATTAAGATATACGTATTGAAAAGGTGAAATATAAGGAAAATTTCCTTCTATAAATGCAATCCTACACAAGTTATTATCCTTTATTGCTTCTCGTATTTCTTTTTCATCCATTTTTGGTAATTTTACAATACCCATAAAATATTACCTCCTTTATTGGATCTAATTATTAAATATTTAATATAATCTTTAATATATCTCCTTGTAATATAGTCGAGGAATATAGACTGAAAAGAACAAAGAAGGGAAAAAAAATGAAGAAACGAAATATTTTCGTGTTAGTGTCTTTTTTAATAGGACTAATGGTTATAATTGCTGGAATTTCATATTTTTTAATTTCTCCCATACATACGACATATGATTGGAATAGGATAATGCCTACAGCAGTGACATTAATAGTAATCGGTGTTTGTATAATTTTCTCTCCGATTTTTTGTTATGTGCGTCCTAAGAGTGGGCTCTCGTGTTGGGATTGTCAGCCATAAAGTAAAAAGAGAGCCAAATATGTTCCAAGAAAAAGGGAAGATTATAAAAAATGGAAGAATTTTAGTTCAATTGTTCTCTTTACACTATAGTCTATACATTTTTGGCGAAATAAAAAAAGAAAAATTGAATGAGTTTAGTGAGAAAAAATAGAAGTAAAATATTTATTTTAGTTGTAAAAATGTACGAATTACTAGCAAAATTGTATGAAATATTTATAAAGCAAATTTTTATAGTGATATTAAGCCAATTTATTTTGGTAGGAAAGAATG
>JBHLJZ010000121.1:0-10544 GCA_048887165.1 Candidatus Hodarchaeota archaeon
CTCACAATGCTTCTTTTCTCCAATCTTATTAGTTATTTTTACAATAGTTCCCATTTTATTATTCACCTTATTTTTATAACATATTAAATAGTTTTTATTCTTCTAATTAAAAAACCATTTATCTAGAATTTAAAAAATTTGATAAGGAAAATTTTTGAGAAATTGACAATTTTTTTTTTCCAAATTCTTTTTTGAAAAACATAGTGTTTTTTATGAAAATAGTTATCTATAGATTTGAATAAATTATAAAAAAATTATTTAATTATTGATACAAATTCTCAACATTGATTTTTATTTCTTCTTGATATGATTTTTTAGCTTTTTCTGCATTTATTTTTATTTTTTCAATAGCTTCGTCGAACTCTATTTCTGTTATATTTATTCGTTTAAATGATTCAAGCTTCTGAACATCAATATTTTCATCATATACTCCCCTTCTTATAGCTAATAAAGTAGCTTCTTCACATATAGCTTCAATATCTGCACCAGTATATCCTTCTAGTTTTTCACTTAGTTTGTCAATGTTAACACCTGGATCTATTGGTTTATCAGCTAGATGGATTTGAAATATTTTCTTTCGCGAATGTTGGTTTGGTAAAGGAACTTCTATATGTCGTCCGAAACGGCCTGATCTAAGGATCGCTGGATCGAGCATATCTGGACGATTTGTAGCTGCAATTAAAATAACGTTTTTAAGTTCTTCTAAACCATCCATCTCTGTTAATAATTGAGCAACAACTTGTTCAATTACTCTTGAACTAGATATTTCTGACCTTTTTGATGCAATAGCATCGATTTCATCAAAGAATATTATGCATGGTGCTGCTGCTCTTGCCTTACGAAATATCTCTCTAACGGCTTTAGCACTTTCACCAACCCATTTAGACAAGAATTCTGGCCCTTTTACTGAAATAAAGTTAACTTCTGTTTCATGAGCAAGTGCTTTAGCCATCAATGTCTTTCCTGTTCCTGGGAGCCCAAATAATAATACTCCTTTAGGAGGTTTTGACTTCATATGTTTATAAAAAGCTGAATATTTGAAAGGCCATTCGACAATTTCTCTTAATTGTTGCTTGGCATTTTCTAAACCTCCTATATCGTTCCAAGTCTCAATTGGACGTGTAATTAATACTTCACGCAAAGCTGAAGGCTCAATACTACTTAATGCGTCTATGAAGTGTGACATTTTAAGTTGCAAACAATTTAATACTTTTTCAGGAATGGGTTTATCTAAATCAATTTGAGGAAGTATTTCTCTAATTGAAAGCATAGCGGCCTCCTTACATAGAATTTTAATATCAGCGCCCACAAATCCATGAGTTTTTTCTGCAATCAATTGTAGATCAACATCCTTGTCTAATGGCATCCCCCTCGTATGAATTAGTAGAATTTCACTTCTCCCATTCATACTCGGTACTTTAATTTCAATTTCTCGATCAAATCTACCTGGTCTCCTTAATGCAATATCAACGTTATTTATTTTATTAGTAGCTCCAATAACTATAACTTCACCTCTCCCTTCTAATCCGTCCATAAGCGAAAGTAATTGAGCCACCACTCTTGATTCTACTTGATTCTTTCCTTCATCTCTTTTAGGAGCAATTGAGTCTAATTCGTCTAGAAATATAATCGATGGAGCTTTTTCTTTTGCTTCTTCAAAAATATTTCTGAGATTTTCTTCACTTTGCCCAAAAAACTTACTCATTATTTCTGGACCACTTACACTTATAAAATGTGCATCAGTTTCAAATGCTACTGCTTTTGCTAGCAATGTTTTTCCTGTACCAGGTGGACCATGAAAGAGAACACCTTTGGGAGGTTGAATCCCAATTCGTTCAAATAATTCTGGATGACGTATGGGTAATTCAATAATTTCTCGAGTCTTTTGAATTGATTCTTCTAGCCCCCCAATATCTTCATAAGTTATTCTATCGCGTATTCTCTGAAGTTTGGCTTCATAATCTGTAATTTGTTCGTATTTAATTTTAGGTTTGCTAAACTCTCCTTCGATTGAGGTTTTATCAGTGAATAAAATTTTAGTATCAAGAGTAATTTTAACAGCATTAGTAGGAGGGATAAAATCAATAATCACTAAATCAATCCGATGACCCATAGCATAAAAGCTAAGACTGTCCCCTTCAGTAATTACTCTTTTTTCTAGTTTTCTCGCTAATGATTGCGGATCTCTTGGAATAAGAGAACTATTTAAACCTGTAAAAGTGACACTTTTTGCTAAACTAGCTTCAATGCTTCTTATTTCCACTAAATCGTCGATTGAAGCATTTAAATTTCTTCTTAAACTTGGATCTAATCTAATAATTCCTTTTCCCTTATCCTCGTCTTTACCTGTAGAGAGTAATGCTACAGTTCTTTTTTTTGCTAATGGATGGTTAATTTCAATAACATCCCCAATTTTTAGCTTTAATTTGCTAATTATTTCAGGATCGATTCTAATAATCCCTCTACCAGCATCCTCCTTGAAAGCATCTTTAATTCTAACTTTACTATCAATATTATTTATGTTAGAAATTCCATCCATATCTTTCACCCATAATTCAATTTTAAATATTTGATAATCTTTTTTTAATTACTTTTTAGTAAGTCTTTAGCAACTTCGAAAGCATATTTATAATCAAATATTTTTAATCCCTTAGTATTAGCTGCTTCTTTAAGTATTTGAGCTTCTGAATCAGTTTTAAGTTTACCTAAAGCTAAGGCACCAATTGTAAAAATATCGGGATAAATTTCCTCATTTTTATGCTTTGGTTTTATTCCTTCAATTCCATATGGTGGTACTAAATTTATATCAATAATTAATTTTCTTCCTTTTAATTTTTTAATAGATTCTTCTGATAAAATCTCTACTCCAGCTGCTGCTAAACACCAAATTATATCAGCATCTTTAGCAACATCTAATCTCTGTTTAGATTCTGGAGCAAAAATCCCATTTATTTCATTTCCATCTTGTCCAGATTCTTTACTTAATTCCTTCGCTAGATTAGTAATAAAAACTTCTTTTGATTCATTCCATGTTTCTACAATATAAGTTTGACAATTGTTTTTTGCTGCTAAAATAGCTGCAATTCTAGCAACAGGCCCCGCTCCAAATATAACTACTTTTTTACCTTTTATACTAGAAATACCATGTTTTTTGCTTAAAATATCGATAGTCATTGCCACAACAGCTGAAGCAGTGGTATGGGATCCTCTCGGGTCGATTATGACTGGACATTCAAAAGGTGGTACTAAAGATTTAATTACTTCTTTTGCAATTTTTTCTCCTTCATTAACATTTGAACCTCCAATAAAAAAAGTCGTTGGAGCGTTTGGTTTACGCGAAAATATAGCATCCTGAACTAGCTTTGGTACATGTTCGGCGGTTATTTTACTTATTGGTACGACAATGTCAAAACCTGCATCATATGCCATATTAATGTCGAATGGAGAAGCGTTGTCATCTGTATCAAAAAAGTAGCAGATCTTATCAGTTAAATCTTTTTTCTTTATTATGATTGGTGAGAGTTCAATAATTGATTTTTTACCAAGTATGCTTTCAACCTCACTTTCTACATTATTATTTTCGACCATTTCTTATATCACTCTTTTATAAATTTTTTATTTTGTTGCTATCATAAAAAAACATTATTTTGTTATTTCTATTTCAACCTCTTTTTCTAATTCCTCTGTTTTAATAGTTCTTTTTATTTTTACTTGTTCAGTTTCTACTCCTAGTTCCTCACCCAATCTTTCAAGACCATCGAAATGCCTTAAATCGCAAATAAATAATGCTTTTAGTTTCTTACCCTCAACATTTTTGGCGAGATTTAAGATATTCATCATCATCCATGCTTCTCTTACTT
This sequence comes from Candidatus Hodarchaeota archaeon, assembly GCA_048887165.1. GTDB lineage: Archaea > Asgardarchaeota > Lokiarchaeia > Sigyniarchaeales > SOKP01 > SOKP01. The sequence goes on from JBHLJZ010000121.1 coordinate 3,861, forward strand.
TAAACCTAACTTCATCTTCCTGAGTATCATAATCTTTCTGTAGATATTCTTTCCATAAGACTAATCGTTGAAATATCTGATCATCCTTAGGAATATGGCCACTTTCTTCAATTATTCCTTTTATTCGGTCTTCTAGTTTTTGTAGCATTATTCTATGTTCATCTAAAGCTGCTGAAAGATAAAATTCTGCATTTTCTGAAATATCAGCATGTTTGAAAGGAATTCCTTTCTGATCGAAAAGCTTTTTTAATGGGTCATCTGAACTATAGGGCCAATAATTTGGTTTCTCTTCTAAAGCAAGATTCGGGTTATATTTCTCTATAATGGTATCAATTAATTCTAAATATTCTTTAGAAATTAATAGTAAATTCCATACCAAATCTTCTTTCTTTTCTTCAGGTATTTCAAACCACCAATCAATTGGAAATTCACTTTCGACCATTATTAATTTTAAAATTTTCTCTTTTAATGGTTTTAGTTCTAAAACTTCTGGCATTTTTAATATCCCCTCGTTATATAATTTAAAATATAATATTTTGAATAGTATGTTTTTTATTATAAGATATGACTTTTACTCCTAAATCCCTCAAATTTTCTGTGATTTGGGGACAAATATCTTCACAAATATCTTCCTGAATAAAATGTACGAAAGAGATAGTATCAGTATCAATTTTATGATGATGTGCTAAATCTAGCATTTTTTTAACAATCCACTGGGGTCTCAATTTTAGACTCAAGAATATCTCTTTTTCCTGGATTTCTTCTGCTAGCATATCAATCCAATTACGTAATGAAATCATTTTATATGATTCTTTGTCATCTTCTTTCTCGTATTCTTCATACAACTTGTTTAATAATTCCTGCTTCTCTAAAATCTCTTCATATAAATAACCCATTGCAAATTCTGGAATGTCAAGTTGATAATAAGGGATTTTAAGTTCATCTAATAGTTTTGCAAATAAGGTTTTACTGAACTCTTTCATGTTAACTTGAAAATCTACGGTCACAAAATTGATGTTCTTTTTTCTTAAAAATTCGTTTAATTTTGAGGTATCAGGGTTATGAAAATATTTAATATTTTCTTTTGAAGTCATATACGCAATGATTTTTTTATTTTTTATCGGCTTTATTTCCAATACTTCCATACTTATTTACACCTCTTTTTAATATATTTTTATATTTAAGATCTTTACCTAAGTATAAGATTAAATGGTTAGAATATAAAGAATTTGACAACAAAATTTTTAATAATTTTGATAATATTTATTGTCATTTTCTAAATTTCAAAAAATTAAATTGTTATACGGAAAACAAACATTATGTTACTGAATCTGAGAATTGTATGATCGAAAATAGACAAAGTTTTTATAATCGCACAATAATATTTATCTTGAAGAAAAAAAAAATAGTCAAAAATTAAATTTTAACTATCAAAATTGTAATTTGATGAAAGGAGGGACTAGATTAAATTGGACGTATATTCAATACTATCTCACCCATTCAGAAGAAAAATTTTGATGCTTCTTGAAAAAGAAGGATATATTCCTTATACTGATTTAATGGAAAAGTTAGGACTTGATGCTACTGGCCAATTAAATTTTCATTTAAAAAAGCTTAACACTCTAATAAGTAAAGATAAAAAATCTTATTATTTAACTGAAGATGGCAAGAGAGTTTTAAGATTAATTAATATTAACAAACGCATTTTATCAGGAGAAGAAATTGAATATCTAAATAAAAAAGGAAGTGAAATAAATAGAATAGGTGTGATTATTTGTAATTGTAATACTGAGATTTCAAATGTTATTAATATAAATGCTCTACAAAACTATATTGAAAAATTACACAATGTTGTTTCTGTTAAAATTTTTGATAACTTATGCTTAGAACGTAATTTTGAAAAAATTACAGATTGGATAAAGGAAAATTTCTTAAATAAAATTGTTATTGCCGCATGTTCTCCAAAAACACATCAACATATTTTTGAAAAAATTTTTCAAGATGTTATTGATCGAGTAAATTTAGAAATTGCTAATCTAAGAGAACAATGTTGTTGGGTTCATAATTATAGTAATAAAAAGCAATTTGATCCTCTATTAACATTAAAGAAAGCACAATTATTAATTGAAGCCGCTGTAGAAAGAATAAGTCTTCAAAAAGAAATAAAGGTAAAAACAGTTGAAATCGAGAAGAGCTGTGCTATATTTGGAGGTGGAATTGCAGGGATGACATTAGCTTTAAACTTATCAAAAGCAGGAATAAAAGTTTATCTTATCGAAAAGTCTCCTACATTAGGAGGAAAAATTGCACGCTGGCATAGAATTTCAGATATGGGTGATTGCTCTATATGTTTTATTTCAGAATTAATTGGAGAAATAGCTAAGGAAAAAAATATTGAAATTTTAACTAATACGGAAATTGAAAACGTATCTGGAGAAGTAGGAAATTTTATTATTGATTTGATTAAAAAACCCCGTTATATTGAAGAGAAAAAGTGTAGCGGCTGTAAACAGTGTATTGAAATATGTGGCAAAGAAAAGCTTAATCAATTTGAATTTAATTTGAGTAAAAGAAAAATAATCTATTTTCCTTTTCAAAACGCTTATCCCTATATTCCTGTAATTGATGAAATTGATATCCATCAATGCTTAAATTGTAGAATTTGTGAACGTGCTTGTATTAATAAAGCAATAGATTTAACACAAAAATCGGAAAAGATAAAAATAAAAGTTGGCACAAAGGTTATCGCAATTGGTGCTGATATTTACTTCAATTTAGATAAGTATCATTATAATCCTAAGAATAATATTATAACTTCTTCTGAATTTGAACGCATTTTATCTTCAGATGGAATCACTGAAGGGAAGATTATAAAACTTTCAGATGGTAAGGCGGTTAAAACAGTATCTATAATTCAAGAAATAGGTTCTAAGAATTATCAATGTGATTATATGGATATATTAGCAAAAAAATATATCGATGAAATACAAATAAGAAATCCTGATTGTGAAATAAACGTTTTTTATGATTTAAGCCAATTAAAAGAAAAAAACGAGTTTTTAATAAAATCAACACATCCAAGATATCTGTACGCTAATAATGTTTCAATAGAGATAAAGGAAGATAATAATTACGTTATAGCGGATTCTATAGAGTTTCCAAGTGATTTAATAATACTAAATGTTAAGTTGCAACCTAATAAGGATTTAAAGCATCTTAGAAAAATTATGGATTTTACTCTTGATGAAAACGGTTTTATGAGTGAAGAGACATTAGCATCTGGTATTTATGGAGTTGGAACTATATTTGGACCATTGAATTATCATTCAACCATCTCAACTGCTAATAATGTGGCTCTAAAAATTATATCTTTACTTTCAAATGACTTCTTAAAATCTGAATTTACGGGAATAGAAATTGCTGATGAAAAATGCGGATTGTGTTCCATTTGCGTTCAATCTTGTCCTTTTAGCGCTATAAGTATCGAATCAGAAAAGATTAGGGTTGATAAGTTTAAATGTAAAGGATGTGGAACTTGTGTTAGTGTTTGTCCTACAAGTGCAATTGAAATGAATATTGATACTTCACAAAAAATATTTAAAACAATCGAAGTTTTCGCAAAATATGAAAGAAAACCGAAAATGATTGCATTTTGCTGTCAATCGTGTGGCTATGCTGCTGCTGATGATGCAGGTTTAAAAAAAATTCTTTATTCTCCGAATATGTTCATAATTCGTGTTCCATGTACTGGAAGAGTGGACAGTAATTTCATCTTGAAAGCTCTAGAAGTAGGCTTTGATGGAGTGATGATTATTGGTTGCAATAAAGACGCATGTAGATATATTGATGGAATTCAGAAAGTACAAAGAAAAGTAAGACTTTTAAAAAAGCTATTGGGTCCTAAATTAGGAAATCGAATTATCATTAGAAATTTAAATGCAGTAGAGGGTCATAAATTTGCTAAGATTACGAATAAATTTTATAATCTTTTATTGGAGGAGATCCAAAATGAAACTTAAGGTTCTTATTACTTCATTAACTTCTTGTAGCGGTTGTATATCAGGATTGATCTCTTTAGATGTTTTTCCACAATTTATTGCAAGAACAAAATTATTTTATTTTCCTTTTATTTTTGATGAATTAAAAATTGAAGCCTGTGATATTGCTTTAATAGAAGGATGCGTTTCCGAAAATAAACAAATCGAATATCTTAGGAAGATAAGAAAATATGCTAAAAAAGTATATGCATTAGGAACCTGTGCTGCTTTTGGAGGAATTTTAAGTCTTTCTAAAAAAAAAGTGGCAGAACCAATTTCAAATTTTATTGAAATTGACGATATCATACCCGGATGCCCTCCTCCTTCAACATTATACGGTAATTCAATAATGAATTTGGTCGAAAATAAAAATATTAAGTTATCAACAAAAAATATGTGCTCCTCATGTCCCTATAAAAGTGAAATAAAAAAAAATTCAGAAATTATAATTACAAAATTGAATCTGGAAAATTATGAAATAGAGGATTTTAGTAAGAATTCAACTTGTTTTTTGAATCGTGGAATATTATGTTTAGGTCCAATTACTCGTGATGGATGTGATCATCTCTGTATAAATCAATATATCCCTTGCGAAGGATGTCTAGGACCAGTTACAAAAGATTTTACTTCTAATATTATAAATTTTTTAAGTATAGTTAACATTTCTAAAGATTTAGAAAGATATAAGGGAATTTATTATAGATTTTCTAAACCTATTTTAAAGAGGTGATATTCTTGGAAAAAGTAGTTGAGGTTTGTTCGAGGATTGAAGGTCATGCTGACATTAAAATTTTCTTTAATAATGAACAAATTAAGTATATCAAATTAGACACATCAGTCTTTCGTGGTTTTGAAACCATTTTAAAAGGAAAAAAGTTAATTGATATTCCGAAAATAGTTTCAAGAATATGTGGATTATGTCATGCTTCTCAAACTATCGCAAGTTGCAAAACCATTGAAAATTTATATGAAGTATCTCCTACTCCACAAGCTATTTTGTTAAGAAAACTATTATTATCTGCAGAATTGATAAAATCACATAGTATGCATTTTTTCTTCCAGACTCTGCCAGATCTATTAAATATTTTCAAATTATGGAATAATTCTAGCGAACCCTATGAAATTCTTCAATATGATCCTCAAACAACAACTCTTATATACGATTTAATTAAATTAGGTACAAAAATAAATGAAATTTTTGGAGGACGAGTTTTGCATTTAATTACACCAATTCCAGGAGGAATAATATATAAACCTAACCAAAAAAATATATCTTTAACTCAAAAATCTCTTCAAAAAGCCTTATTTAATTCACAGTATCTTATTAAAAAATTTATTGACCTTTTTTCAGATTGTAAACCTCCTGAAGATTTCAATTTAGATGAAATTTCGTTCCTAGGTTTAACAAATAATGGAACATATGAAAGATATAATGGAGAATTAAGACTCAAACAAGTTAATTCTCCTCTTAAAGATTTTACAATAAATCTTTATTCAAATTATTTTGAAAAAGATGATGGGATTCTCGGGATTCAATTTAAAACTGATATTGGTGAAAACATATTAACAGGTCCAATTTCCAGATTTAAAATAAATGAAAAATATAACCAAGAAATTATTAAAGATTATATTAATAATTTTGATAAACAATGGAAAAATTCTCTTCTATTTTGGAATTTCTTACAGTTAATAGAAATATATTCTGAAATTAATGGATGCATAGAACTTTTAAAAGATCCTAAACTAAATAGTTCTAGCTCTTACCCTGTCCTAAAAAATTTAAATAAGAAAGAAGGAATTGCCGCTATAGAAGCTCCACGAGGAACCTTAATACATTATTATCATCTAAATGAGAGGAATATAGTAGATAATGTAAAACTATATGTTCCAACTGAATTAAATATGCCTTTGATTAATAAAAAGATCACTGATTATGCTCACAAATTATATGAAAAAGAACCTATAGATTCAGTTATGAAAAAAGTTCAAATTATGATAAGATCATTTGATCCGTGCATATCCTGTGCAACTCATTAAAAGTTTAATTTAAATTTTAAAATGTTAAAAATTATCGTGAATGGAGGTCTTAATTGATGGATTTTTTTACGGCAGAGAATAATAAAGAAAAGAGTTCTAAAGAATTATGTGATATATATTTACTTTATTTTGATGAAACTCTTGGACACATCCCTTTACTAATTCATCCAGACGATCCCCTTAAAAGCGATGAGGAAATAATGCGTATTATAACATTCCATCCTATATGGTTTCTGAATGAAAAAGAGCAAGACTCTCTTAATCGTATAGATTTAGAATATAACAAAAAGATGTATTTTGCAAAGAAGTTTTTTATAAAATCACATAGGAAAAAAAGAAGAGCAGGGCTTGAACAATCTAATATTGAAAAAATAATCTTAATAATCGTTTTACCAACAGATTTAGATATATTTGGAGGAGCTCTCTTAAATAAAATGACAGAAGTTATAAAAACCGAATATCAAAACACTTTATTTAAAGTAATTGAATCTGAAATTGCAAAAAAAGAAGTTTTAAAAACAACACCAATAAAAGAAGTTATCAATAATGGAAATTTGATACGCGAAAAACTAAAAAGCACAATTAAAAATTTTTGCAAAGAATATTTTTC
>JBHLJZ010000122.1:0-10487 GCA_048887165.1 Candidatus Hodarchaeota archaeon
GATTTATCAGTGGGACTTGAACACTTTCGAACTACTGTGGCACAAGGTATTGAAATTATTGAAGGTTTAAGAGGCCATACTTCTGGATTATGTGTTCCTACTTTTGTAGTTGATGCTCCAGGTGGAGGTGGTAAAATACCTGTAATGCCCGACTATACTATCTCTCAAGGTAATCAACGTGTAGTTTTAAGGAACTTTGAAGGTGTAATTACAACCTATGAAGAACCAACTGACTATATTCCAGGTTGCAGGTGTGAAGAAGGTGAAGATCTACCTCTGGTTGGAGTTGCAGCACTTCTACATGGTAAAAAGATTACTATTGAACCAGAGGAATTGAAGAGAAAATTAAGAAGAAAGAAACTTACCAAATAATTACTTTTTTTGACTTAATCTAATTTTGTTTTAAAATTTTTAAAATATTAAAACAAAGTACATTTATGAAAAAATCTATAAAAAAACATTTAAAAGTATCATTAATAATCTTAATAATATTCGTTATACCATCGATAACATTATTCAATTTCAGCAATAAAGTTCAAATCTTTATAAATCCAAATTTAGATAGATATCTCCTTCCAATTAACTCATTTAACGCTTCATTAGAATTTCAGCAAAGACAACAAGTATATTTGGACACCAGTAACAGCAGTAATGGTCTTAATGCTCAAGCAACTCGAGTTTATCTTGGATTAGCCGTTTATGAGCCCGTTATTCAAGAGGCTCTTGATAAAGTGAATAGTAGGGAAGATACTTCTGATTTTGATATGAATGCGTTACTACGGATAATGTATTTTAACAAAGATACAGGTGTGCTTAGCGTTTCTTTGGAATCTCAAATAAAAGATGCTATACTCAATTTTAAGTACTGGTATACTGAGCCGAACGAAGATGCCATGAGAATGTGGACTGAAAATCACATGATCCTTTTCCATACTGCCGAGTTACTAGCCGGTCAATTGTATGATAATGAAACATTTATTAATTCAGGTATGAACGGAACTGATCATATTGCCCAGGCTCTTCCTTTAGTTAATAGATGGATTGAGTGGAGAGCACGATTTGGTTTTTCAGAGTGGCATTCAAATATCTACTTCAATTATGATTTAATAGCTTTATTAAATTTAGTTGAATTTGCTCAAGATAACGATACTGCCACGAAGGCTGCGATGTTAGTGGATATTATTGGTTTTGATTTTGCTAATAATTTTTATAAAGGTAGATATGCTACAACTCATGGGCGAACTGAAGATAATAGACAAATGGGGACATCTATATACGATTTTCCTAGAGAAAACCCTGGTGAGACCGCGTGGGTAATGCTTGGTATTGGAAATCATGATCCAACATCTAGTAATAATGGAGCCTCTGTCTTTCTTGCTACCAGTAAAAAATATGTTCCGCCCCCTATTTTAGAAGATATAGCAGCTAATGCCACATTGTATAACCTTCATAAAGAGAAAAATAGTATTAGCATCGAAGATGGCCCTTCTTATGGTATTGGTTACAATTCTGAGGATGATCTGATGTTCTGGTGGCCAATGTCTGCCCGAGCTGTATCACCAATAATGGAACCTTCCTTAGCTTTGACTAGACAATACGATCTTGATTTAGATTTAATTTATAATGATGAATTGCTAGTAGATCTCTTAAAAATTGGCGCTACGATTTATGGTACTTCCCTTAATGGTTTTTGTGAAAAAGTAAAAGCTGTGACTCAAGGAGCATGCTTGGAGAGTGTTAATACGTATACTTATCGAACACCTTATTATCAACTTTCAGGTGCTCAAGACTACCATAAAGGATTTGCAGGATTACAGGAGCATATATGGCAAGCAAGTATAGATAACTATGCTGTTGTTTATACTTGTTCTCCAGGAGGTGTTTCAGAACAAAAATTTACGGGCGGTTGGAAACCACGTGCTACACTACATAAAAATGTGGGAATTATACAATATGATCGTCTAGCTCAACCATTATTATTAGAAGTAGTCTTTATATATCTTGGTTTAAAGTCATACAATCTTGCTTATTTCCCACGATGGGCTTTTGATATGGTGATCAAACAAGGCAAATGGACTTTTGGTGCGAGAGGTAATGGATATGTTGCCTTATACTCATATGAGCCTACAAGATGGAGATCAAATCATGAACTCAGAGCTTTTGGCAAGAAAAATACTTGGATTGTCGAATTAGGTAGTATCGAAGATTATGGATCATTCCAAAACTTCACATCATCAATTCTATCGACAAAAATAAAGATTGTTCCCAAATCAATCGGTTTCTCTGTTCAATATCATTCTCCTCTACAAGGGAAAGTTGAAGTTTCTTGGGATGGGCCAATGAAAGTGAATGGTCAAGAAGTCGATTTAGGAGACTATCCAAGATTTGATAATAATTATTGTTATCAAGAATTTAATACAATGAAAACAATCATTCAATTCGAAAATCAAACATTGGAGCTACATTTTGATAATGCAACAAGATTATATTATACAACTTAAATTAAATTACCACAAAGTGAGAGATATGAAAATAAAAGAAATAATAATCGCCCTAAAACCCGTAAATTGGTTTAAAGGTGCCTTTATGGTATTAATCGGAATCCTAAATACTCGACTTCTCTTAGGTATAGGTAGAGTTGCAAACAATATTTTTATTGGACTACCAACATATTTTTTAATTTCGATATCAATGATGTTAACGGTATTAATCTTCAAGATTTCAAGTGAATCTTCTGAGAATACACTTAAAAATGTTAGAAGGATTGGATTCTTTCTTGGAATTACCTATTTGATTAGCTATAGTCTATCAATCTATTATGTTATTGTATTAAACCTGAATTACCTTAGTTTATTTATTGTGGCTCTAATTGGAGTTTTCTTGCTCATTTCAATTTACTACAAGAGAGACTGGGAGAAAAAGAGTCTCTTAGTGCATGTAATTGAAAGTTTATCATATTCATTCGGTATTATCTATGGAGGAGTTCTTAATACACTAATGATACCAATATATATCTATTTGTTTTTTGCAGCGGCATTTTTAACGCAATTTTGTAAGGATATTATAACTAGTTATAAATATGTAGCTAAAGACAGAGTAAAGAATGAACTCTCTTTTCCAATCACTTTTGGTATTCAAAAAACACAACAAGTAGCATTCATACTTGAACTGATCATAATTCTTTCATTACTACTTCCACTATTTATTGATATATATAATGCAATAATGTATCTTATTCCAATGATTTTCATGTTGGTCATTTTCGGTGTTATTTCATTTCTAACATTAAAACTAGATTTAGAACATAAATACCGACGATTTATGAATCTATTGTTCAAAGCAGGAATATTTTTTGAAATTTTAGCATTCATTTTAGCAAGTTTTTAATTTTTTTTTTCTTATTTTATCCCTAAACAAATTAAATTATTGAAAACTCAATTATAATAGAGAAATAAATGGATTCAAGATCAGATTTTTTCAGTAGACTTAATAAATTTAAGGTAATTTCTATCATCGGACTCGCTAAGAATGTTAGTAAGACTACTACTTTAAATCATATTATTAAATACCTACAAGCAAATCATATTATTGGCTTAACATCTATAGGGAGAGATGGTGAAAAGTATGATGTTATAACTCAGTTACCTAAACCTCGAATACATATTAATAAAGACGTTTATGTGGTAACAGCCGAACAATGTTCAAAAGACAGCGAGATAGAAATGGATTTAGTAAAAAAGACTGGTTTTAATACACCTTTAGGCGAAGTAATGATATTCAAAACGCGAGGTTCTGGTTTAATTGAATTAGCTGGTCCTTCTATAAATGCACATATCTCAGAAATTATCAAAGATCTATTCGATTTAAAATGCGACATTGTTTTAATTGACGGTGCGTTTGATAGGAACTCTTATGCTACTCCAACGATATCTGATGCTACTATAATTTCTACTGGAGCTTCTGTTTCGGAGGATATTCATCAAGTAATTTCTATTACTGACCATACGGTTAAAATTCTAAACTTAGAACGTGAAAATAATGAAGAAATCATTAATAAATCAAAAGAAATTATTAATAAGGCAAAAATTGGATTTATAAGAAAAGACAATTCTATAAAGATCTTAGATTTGTTAACAGCATTAGGTTCAGCGAAAGAAATTAATCAATATTTAACTGAAAATGTTAAATATATAGTAATAAATGGTTCGGTAACAGATCAACTCTTAGAAAGCTTAACGAAATCAATTAAAAAATACAAAAGTATTACAATTTTAGTCGAAGATGCCACTAAATTATTTATCAGCCAAAAAACATTTTACAAGTTTAAGAAAAGTAGTGGAAAAATAAAAGTTTTAAACCCAATCAAAATTATTGCTATTACTGTAAATCCTACTTCTCCAAATGGAAAGAATTTTGATAAAAAACACTTTTTAGAATTATTAAAAGAAAAGATTACAATTCCAATTTATGATCTTGGACCTAGTGAATATTGAAATATAAATGAATTGAGAAAAGAAAGATATTATGAAAGAAAAAGAACTTACTTTTAAGAGTAAAATAAATTTAGATCTTACTTTAGTTGAGAAAGCAAGGGAGATTGCTAAAAAGATTGCAATAGATACACAAGAATTTATTAACAAACATACTACTATAACAATTGAAAGAACCGTCTGTAGATTACTTGGTATTGATGATGTTGATGAGTTTGGTGTGCCACTTCCTAATATAGTAGTAGATAATATACTAGAAGGAAACAACCTTGGATTAGGAGCTGCTATTTTTATTGGAAATGCTATTATTCATACTAACTTATCAACACAAGAAATAGCAGAAGAAGTTTCAAAAGAAGAATTGGATCTTAATAAAATTCCATTAAAGGATTTAACCGAAATAAAATCTATTATAGATCCTATAGTTAAAGAAACATTAGAAAGAATTCAATCTAATAAAAAAAAGAGAGAACAATTAATTAAAAAATATGGCGATAAACCAGGGCCTTTAATTTATGTAATTGTCGCTACTGGAAATATTTATGAAGACATTATCCAAGCAAAAGCAGCAGCGAAACAAGGGGCTGATATCATCGCCGTGATAAGATCAACAGGGCAAAGCCTCTTAGATTATGTCCCATATGGAGCTACAACCGAAGGATATGGTGGAACCTATGCTACTCAAGAAAATTTTAAACTTATGAGAAAAGCTTTAGATGAAGTTGGAGAAGAATTAGGACGATATATAAGATTAACTAATTACTGTTCAGGTTTGTGCATGCCAGAAATAGCAGCCATGGGTGCATTTGAAAGATTAGATGTAATGTTAAATGATTCTTTATATGGTATATTATTCAGAGATATTAATATGAAAAGAACAATAATTGATCAATACTTCTCTAGGATGATAAATGCCTATGCTGGGGTAATCATCAATACAGGAGAAGATAATTATCTAACTACTGCTGATGCTTATGAGGAAGCTCATACTGTTCTTGCTTCTCAATTTATGAATGAGCAATTTGCTTTACTTGCTGGTTTAAAAGAAGAGCAAATGGGATTAGGTCACGCTTTTGAGATGAACCCTAATTTAGAGAATGGATTTTTATTTGAATTAGCCCAGGCTCAGATGACACGTGAAATATTTCCAAAGGCACCATTGAAATATATGCCTCCTACAAAATATATGACAGGAAATATCTTTAAAGGACATGTTCAAGATGCTTTATTTAACATTATAACAATAATGACAAACCAAAGAATCCACTTACTTGGTATGCTTACAGAGGCGATTCATACTCCCTTTATGAGTGATAGAGCTTTATCTATAGAAAATGCACGGTATATTTTTAGTAATATGCATTCAATTAGCGATGAAATTATGTTTAAAAAAGGGGGTATAATGGAAAAAAGAGTAAATGAAGTTCTAGATAAAGCATACAGCTTGTTAAAGGATATAGAAAAACAAGGATTATTTAAAACAATAGAGAAAGGGATTTTTGCTAATATTAAAAGGCCTATTAATGGTGGAAAAGGATTAGAAGGTGTGACAAAAAAACAAAAAGATTATTATAATCCTTTTATTGAATTAATGCTAAAAGAATTAAAAAGAGGAGTTCTCTAAAATGGGAGGAAGTTTATATTCAAATGAAAAGACATTAGATCTTAAGAAAATCAAACCATACGGAGATACAATGAATGATGGAAAAGTTCAGGTTAGCTTCACCCTTCCAATTGAAGATGGTGAAAAAGCAATTGAGGCTGCAAAACAATTAGTTGAAAGTATGGGTTTGGAAGATCCTGATGTTGTGTATCATAACAAGTTAGATAAAGGGTTTACATTTTTCGTTTTATATGGAAATTTAAAACATAGCATTGATTTTACTCAGATAAAGGTTGAATCTATTGAAATAGAATTAATGTCTATGGAAGAAATAAACAATTTTATTAATGAAAACATAAAGCGCAAAGTTATTGTTATTGGTGCTACAACTGGAACAGATGCTCATACAGTAGGAATCGATGCTATTTTGAATATGAAAGGTTTTGCGGGTCACTATGGTCTTGAAAGATTTGAAATGATCGAAGCACATAACCTAGGAAGTCAAATATCAAATGAAGAGTTTGTGAAAATTGCTATTGAATTAAAGGCAGATGTTTTATTGGTGTCTCAGACTGTAACCCAAAAAAATGCCCATACTAAGAATCTAACAAACTTAGTTGAACTTTTAGAAGCAGAAGGAATTCGGGAAAAAGTGATACTTATTTGTGGTGGTCCGAGAATTAGTAATGAACTCGCGAAAGAGCTTGGTTATGATGCAGGATTTGGACCTGGGACTTATGCTAATATAGTAGCTACTTATTTCATCAAAGAAATCGTTAGACGAAGTAAGGTATAATATAGAACTAACCTAAATATCCGTTTTATTTAATATGAGATATACAGATAATTATTGGAAAGGTGTCATCCCTCACACTGCTCCTGGGTATGATGCTTCAAAGTACAATATAGTATTTGATCATCATTCACATACAAAATTTAGTGATGGAGTTCTTTCTATTAAGCAAAATGTTGAATGGCATATCGCAATGGGATATAATGCTTTGGCTATAACAGATCATAACAATATGCGTCATTTAGAAAAAATTGAAGAAGTAAAGAAAGAATATATTGATAAGGGAATTCTTTTACTGAGTGGCATTGAATGGACAACCATCAGAATTCATTTAAATTTTTTAGGTGTCTCAAAATGGAATGAGAAAATACGCTATAAACCTAAAAATGATAAGATAATTGAGGTTATTAATAAAGTTCATGATGAAGGGGGAATTGTGATATGCAATCATATCCCTTGGAGTGTATACGAGGAAGGATATAAAAATCATCCTACTCGAGACCAGTTATTAGAGTGGGGGGTTGATTATATTGAAATTGTTAATGATGATTGCAAACCTGAAAATGTTTTTGATAAAGAATCATATGATTTTTGTTTAAAAAATAAAGGAAAGATTGGAATGATAACTGGGACTGATATGCATTCTCCAAATGGTTTAGCAAGTGGGGGAGTCCATGGGTGGACTTTATTGAATTTAAGGGAAATTACCGAAGATATTTTAATGGAAGAATTAAGAAAAAAAAGAACTCAGATTGTTTATTCAAAAAATCCATATCTCGACCCAAGAAATTATAAATGAATTAAATTTATTTAAAAAAAATAATAAAAAAAAAATTCTATATTTCTCTTATTCTAAATAAGTTTTTTCTCCTTATTATGAAAAGAAACCCTATTAACATTGATGCTAAGATAAGATAAATCGAGAATCCAGGAATGCCATCTCCAGGAATGCCATTATCCGTTCCAGGTGTATATGTGAGACTCCAGATATACCTTTCAATTGATAAAGTCTGACTAATAGTATTATTTTCATTAATGATTTCGTCTTTTACATACTTTAAGACCTTATCTGAATTAAATTCAATATTTCCTGTATAATATGTAGTTACATCATCATCTACAAAAGTTCCTGTTAGTGTAAATGTATATGTTGAAGACTCTCCAAATGTAAGCCATGAATTAGAAGCTAAAGTCTGTAGACTTGGTTTTGTCGATTGTTCTATTTCTGTATCACAAACTAAATATATGTAAACTGGATAAGGTCCAGAAGTGTCAAGAATGGAAGTTACCCATGTCAATACAGGAGAACGTCCATAATAATATTCATGGCTTATTTCGTATGCGCCAATAGTTCCGTTATTATCTGCTATTCCATTGACATACTCTAAACCGGTTATATTACCCCAGTCTGTAAAATTAAACTCGAAATAATAATTATGGGTATATTCAAGATTATTACCGGGGCCCATACCATCCTTTATATAGATATATTTTGTGGCATCCCATCTAAATCTAGCACCGACTTTAACTGCATATTGATTTGCCGCGAAAGTAGGTTGGATTGTTGCAAGCAGCGCTAATGCAATGAATATAATCGATATTTTTAATTTAATATTTTTCATATACCCCAATACCCTATATTAAATTTTAATTAACAAATAAAAATCCCATTATTTAATCTTAGTTATCTTTTAATCAGGTGATAAAATTAAATAAGTACTTAACAAAAACATAATTATCAATAGAATAGATTATAAAGAACACACTAAAGAAAATGAATAATCATTTCAATTGGGAATTTCCTTATGTTTCACGAAGAATGCCTATATTAGCAAAGAATATTGTCGCCACATCACAACCACTTGCGTCTCAAGCTGGAGTAGAAATGCTAAAAAAGGGGGGAAATGCTGTAGATGCTGCTTTAGGTACTGCAATTGCATTAACTGTCGTTGAACCTGTTAGTAATGGAATTGGGAGTGATGCATTCGCACTTCTATGGGATGGTAAAGAATTAGTTGGGTTAAATGGTTCGGGTAGATCTCCTGCAGCATGGACATGGGAATATTTTTCTAAGAAAAGAATGATGCCTTTAACAGGATGGGACACTATCACTGTACCAGGAGCCGTATCAGCTTGGGTTGAATTATGGAGAAAGTATGGTCAATTATCTTTTCAAGAATTATTTGAACCTGCAATAAAGTATGCTAGAAATGGATTTTTAATTTCTCCAATAGTTGGTGAAGTATGGCAATATTTAGCCAAAATGTATAAAAAGAAAAAGTTCCCAGAATTTTGGGATGCTTTTATGCCCGGTGATAAACCCCCAAAACTAGGAGAGTTATTTAAGCATCCTAATCAAGCGAAAACTTTAGAATTAATTGCTAAATCTGAAGGTGAGGAATTTTATAATGGAGAATTAGCAAAAATAATTGTTGAACACGCTAAAAGTACAGGCGGAATGATAACTCATGAGGATTTAGAAAACCATAGGGCAGATTGGGTGAAACCTCTAAAGATCAATTATAATGATATAACCTTGCATGAAATTCCTCCCAATGGACAGGGTTTAACAGCTTTAATCATGCTAGGAATTTTAAAAAATTATGCTATTTCTCAATATGAAGTCGATTCTGTTCAATCTCTACATTTTCAAATTGAGGCTATGAAATTAGCTTTTGCTGATGCTTATCGATATTTTTCTGATCCGTCAACCATGGATATTAAACCTGAAGATTTATTAAACGAAAGTTATTTAAAAAAAAGAGCCAATCTTATTAATGCCGATCAGGCTCAAAAATACGATTTCGGCATTCCTAAGCATAATGATACAGTATACTTAACAACTGCTGACGAAAATGGAATGATGGTTTCCTATATTCAATCTAACTATATGGGTTTTGGCTCGGGTATAGTCATCCCTGAAACGGGAATTAGCCTTCAAAATAGAGGAAACGGATTTAATTTAATAGAGGGTCATCCAAATCAAGTAGGTCCTAATAAAAGACCTTTTCATACTATAATTCCGGCGTTCGTTACTAAAAAAGGGAACCCTCTTATGAGCTTTGGTGTAATGGGGGGTCAAATGCAGCCACAGGGCCATACTCAAATAATTATTCGAATATTTAAATATAATCAAAATCCTCAAGCAGCTCTTGATGCTCCACGTTGGCGTGTTATGCAAGGCTTAAAAGTAAATTTAGAAAGCGGATTTGAAAAAGAAATTTATAATCAACTCCCTAAATTAGGACATCAAGTAAATAAAGATCATTATTTTAATTTCGGGGGTGGTCAAATTATCTATAAATTAGATGAGGGTTATTTAGCAGCGTCAGATTCTCGAAAAGATGGTCAGGCTATTGGTTATTAATAACTTGTTAAAATTTTTAAGTGAGTTGAAATTTGAATAGATTTTTAGCATTTGATTTAGGAGCTAGTTCTGGAAGAGCTATAGTTGGGATACTTGAAAATAAAGTATTGACATTGGATGAAATTTATCGCTTTTCCAACAGCGGAATTCAAGTTTCTGATTCAATGCATTGGGATATTAGAAAAATTTTTCAAGAAATTAAAAAGGGAATCCATCTATACAAAAAAAAGTATG
>JBHLJZ010000123.1:0-10475 GCA_048887165.1 Candidatus Hodarchaeota archaeon
CCTAAAAATAAGATAGAAACTAGTTCTTTTAAATAAAATAAGGATGAATAAATAAATTATGAGTAGAATTAATCTTCCTAAAAAAACAATAGCATTAACCTGCATTTTTTTTGCAATTTTTATCATAGGGACAGTTTTTATTTTTATTACTCCTTTTAATGTGAAGAGTACCTATGGATTAACTGCAATAACGGATGATGGTGTAAGAATCTCCTTTAATGTATTTGAGCCTCGAAATGGTGGAAATAACAAAAAAGCAGTTATAATAGGACATGGAGTTATGGGTAATAAAGAATTGATGAAAGGTTATGCCATAGAATTAGCCGCTGCGGGATTTGTTGCGATACCGTTTGATTTTAGAGGACACGGTTTAAGCACAGGAGATCTAAGTTCAGGTGATATAGTTGATGATATAATTGCTATAAAGGATTATTTAAATTCTCGTGGAGATATTGATATCAATAATCTCGGATATATAGGTTTATCAATGGGAGGTGCAGGTCAACAATTAATAAATATAGATACTGATTTTAAATGCTTTATTGGTACTGCAACTTGGCTTGATAATAATCTTAGAAGGGGAAACTCAACAAATCCTTTAAACGTTCTTATAATTCAAGGTATTTTTGATGAATTACTTGATGTATCATCCTTAAAAGAATCAATAGCAAATAGAACAGAATTACTTTCTGAAAATGTTAATGTTAACAAGTTATATGGAAGCTTTGAAAATGGCAATGCAACCAAACTTTATCTTGATGATAATGCAAATCATTTATTTTCTTATTGGGATACTGATTTTATCAGAGAGGCTAAAAATTGGGTAATTAATACCTTTCCGGATGTAATTCAATTCAATGAGAACTTTTATGCTCATATTAGGCTAATAATACTCATAATACAGATATTTGGGGGCATAGGTTTATTTATTGTATTAATTGAACCTTTTACTGCTTTATTTTTAAAAAAGAAAGAAGAAAGACGAGAGATTAAAGAATTTCAAATTACAGAAATCTCAACAAGAAATTTGACATTCAAAATGATTATATATTCCTTAGTACTTGCTATACCGGGAATATTAATAATGGTGCTGATTAACCTTTTCTTAGGATTAGCTTTATTCGGATTCCTAATAAGTTTATTATTTGGACAATCTTTTGGACAATTAATCTTAGTATGGAGATTAGGGAAGCACAATAATAATTCTTTCTTTGATATTTTAAAGAAACCATTCAAAGATACGAGAATAAATCTATTAAGCCATTTAGGTTTAGGTATTTCTTTAGCAGCGATATTATTTCTAATTTTATATCTCTCGATTGGATTAAATTATTTTGGACTTGTGCCATCTATTACTAAAAGTCTCTGGGTTCCAATATATATGCTGATAACTTTCTTTACTTTTATTATATATGGATTAGCATATCAATTTACATTTCAACCGAGATTTGGTAAGTCAAATAAAGATCTTTCTAAAGTGATACTCCTAACCTTTTCTTTCATGTTCATCTACATGTTTGTGTATGTATTGATTCTCTCACTAGTAATCAGGTCATTTTTTTATTTTGGTTTCTTGATTCCTATTTCAATAGCCACATTTTTACTGATATCATTAACTTGGAGTTTTTTATATCGTAAAACTGGAAATATAATCGCAGGAGCAATTATAACTGCTGTTCTCTTAACTATGTTGATAAGTACAGCAGCATCTTTACAAAACATGATAAACTTCATTTTTGGATTAACTTATTAGCAATTTTTTTTTATTTTTCTTAATTTAACATAATTTTTAAGAGAATTAATCATTCTGATTGAAATATTAACAGAAGTGAGTCACAAAATTTATTAAATCAAAAATAAAAAAAAATATTGATCAATAAACTTAATTTTTAGAAGTTTTTGATAATATTATTTCTTAAAATCAAGATAATTAATGAATATAATGAGTAAAATAATAAATTGGGGAATTTTAGGTTGTGGAAGAATAGCACATGCTTTTGCCATTGGACTAAGGGCACTTCCTGATGCTAAATTGGAAGCTGTTGCTTCGCGGACAGAGGGAAAAGCTGAAAGATTTAGTAAAACTTTTCATGTGAAAAATGTATATGAGAATTATGAAGAATTAGCAAATGACTCTGCAGTGAATATTATATATATTGCGACTACTCATAATTTCCATTATGAAAATGCAATACTCTGTCTAAATCACGGTAAACCAGTTCTCTGTGAAAAACCTTTTACATTGAATGCTATACAAGCTGAAGAGTTAATTAAAACTGCCCGTAACAATAATTTATTTTTAATGGAAGCTATGTGGACAAGATTTATACCTTGTATTGTTAAATTAAATGAATTTTTAGACAAGGGAATATTAGGAGAAATTCAACATGTTACAGCTGGTTTTGGAATTAAAAAGAAATTAGACCCTAGAGGACGTTCATTCAATCCTGATCTAGGAGGGGGTGCATTACTTGATCTAGGAGTCTATCCTATTTCATTTGCGAGAATGATTTATAAACAGCCTCCTTCAAAAATAAGAAGTAGCGCATATATTGGAAAAACAAACGTCGATGAAAAGTCTTGTTATTTATTCGAATATGAAAATGGACAAACTGCAATGCTTTCTTCTTCACATAGACTGATTATGCCACATGATGCTTTCATCTTTGGAACTAAAGGATATCTGAAAATTCCTAACTTTTATCATCCATCAAAAATGATTCTGAAATTAGAGGGCAAACGAAAAAAAACGATTAGAATACCTTTTAAATCAAATGGTTATAATTATGAAGCAATGGAAGTTATGCATTGTCTAAATACTGGTAAATTCGAAAGTGAAATCATGCCATTAGATGAAACTTTAGAAATAATGAAAACTATGGACATGATACGTTCTCAGTGGCATCTTAAATATCCCGGAGAGTAAATAATTACTATATGTTAATTTTAAGAAACAAAGATAAAGAAAATAAGAAACAGCATTTAGAAGAGGATTAGGTAAATTAGTTAAAACTATTTAAGGAGAAATTCCATTGAAAATCGACCATATTGCAATCTGGGTTAAGGACTTGAAAAAGATTAGAATTTTTTATGAAACTTATTTTGGTGCAAAATCAAATGATATATACTTCAATAGTAGAAATGAGTTCTCGTCAAATTTCTTAACCTTTGAAGATGGAACTAGGTTGGAACTAATGCAAATGCCATCAATTCCAGAATCTTCAAATAACCCGTATAAACAATTTACAGGTTTTAACCATTTAGCCATATCTGTAGGATCTAAGGAAAAGGTAATTGATTTGACTAATCGGTTAGCTAATGATGGTTATGAAGTTTTAGGCGGTCCAAGATATACGGGGGATGGTTATTTCGAAAGTACGATATTAGATCCTGAAAAAAATCGAATTGAAATAACTGTGTGACTGCATATCCTTTTTATTAATAGAGAGATTATTACCATTGGTGGAACAGGGAAAGGGAAAGGAGTCCACCAAATGATAAACTTCTAACAAGATTTATGATTTAATACTTTACCTACTTATTAAACCTTGATAGAATTCATCATCCTTTGAATATTTTGCTTTATCATCCTTTTTCTTATAGTAATACCCCATTAGTAGTCCAACTATACTCCCTATAACAAGTCCAGTTATACTTAGTATAGCTATATAAAGAAAATACCAATTAATAGGCAACTGATATACGGTACATATATAAATAGTAGGGGCAATAGTAGATAAGAATCCCCCAATAATACCTACCATGATACCTATTTTTAAAGGAGATTGATCAGGTTTCCTCTTTTTCATAGCAAAAAATATGCTGATAATTGATCCAAGTAAGAAATCGATATCTCTAAATAAAAATATTCCCCAATAATTAAGGACAATTATAGAGATAAAAGTGATTAAAATATAAATTAGGATGCTATTAACTATTATCGAGACTTTTGCTCTCTCGAACTTCAAATCTTCTTTTCCTTTTTCATTTGAGTTTGAAATATTAACCACTGAATTTTAATACTATTTCTGCAAATTATGATGTTGAGATAATAAAAAAACAATAATTTAAGAAAGTTATCTTAATTGATTTTTTTCTGTGATATCTTATCGAAAATGTGAATTCTATCAGTATCGAAAGAGATCCATACTTTTTCTCCTACATTCAGATTCTTATTAGTTATAGATACTGCAATGAGCGTTCTATCATTAATTCTCAAATGAAAAATATTTTCCCTCCCTAATGGCTCAACGACTTCAACTTCTGCTTGGACTGTATTTTCTCTCCTCTCCTCTGTAATTATAATATTCTCTGGTCGAATTCCTAATATAATTTCGTGTGTTTTTGTCTTCTTCATTATTTCAATTCCATTCGAAAGTTGATATGAAGAAAATCCAAAATCAACAATAATTTCTCCATTTCTCTCTATAAGAGTACCCTCAATTAAATTTATTGGAGGATTCCCAATAAAACCAACAACAAATAAGTTTTTTGGATTTTCATATATCTCTATTGGCGTACCTACTTGTTCTAAAACTCCATCATTCAAGATAGCAATTCTATCACCCATTGACATTGCCTCCGTTTGATCGTGGGTAACATATACGATGGTTGTACCTATAACCTCATGTAATTTCTTCAATTCTGCCCTAGCATAGACCCTCAATTTGGCATCGAGGTTTGAGAGGGGTTCATCCATCAAGAAGATTGTAGGATCTCTAACCATTGCCCTCGCTAACGCCACTCTCTGCCTTTGTCCACCACTGAGCTGTTTTGGCTTTCTATCCAGAAGTTCAGATATTCCTAAGCGTTTACTCACATCTCTAACTTTTGATTCAATTTTACTCTTTTCCATTCCCCTAATCTTTAACGGGAAAGCAATATTTTTAAATACTGTCATATGTGGATAGATTGCATAATCTTGAAATACCATGGCTGCATCTCTATTTTGTGGTCTTGTAAATGCGCCACTTTCTGAGGAACTAAGTATAGTTTCCCCCATTCGTATTTCTCCCTTATTTGGCGTGATCAATCCTGCGAGACACAGAAGAGTAGTACTCTTTCCGCATCCAGAGGGACCAAGTAAGATAAAAAACTCTCCATCCTTTATCTCAAAAGATACGTCTTTAAGGGCTGTAGTTTTTCCATATTTTTTCGTCAAATCTTTTATAACAACATTTTTCATTTCACATCACTTTTAACCTTTAATAGCTCCTGCCATGAAGCCTTTTATTAAATATTTTCCAAGTACTAAATATACAATTAATGCTGGTATTGTATACCATAAAGTACCTGCCATTTGAACATTCCACGCAGTAACAAAACCTCCTTGTAAATTTAGCAAACCTACCGAAGCTGGCTGTGAAACTCCTGCCCCTGACAAAACTAAACCAAAGAGTAAATCATTCCAAATTTGAGTAAACTGAAAAACTGCTGCGACCACGAATGGTGTAACGGAAAGGGGTAATATGACATTAATATATGTTCTCCATATTCCCGCTCCATCGACTTTTGCTGCATTTATAAGACTATCATGGATGCTATCATAGAAACTCTTGAACAGGAGGGTACATATGGGGACTCCATATGCAGTATGTGTTAGGATGAGAGCAGCTATCGTGCCATATAAACCGAGCTTAATTATTATCTGAACTAGGGGGATAAGTACTGCTTGATAGGGAATGAATATCCCAACGATAACTAAGAGAAATATAGTATTGGCTCCCCTGAACTTGACTTTGGTCAATGCATAACCCGCCATGGAACCTAAAACACAAGATAGAATCGTGGCAGGTAATGTAAACATAAGACTATTTAAGATAGGTATTCTCAATTCTTTAAAAGCCGTTCCAAATGCTTCTAAGGACGGTTTTATAGGTGGTTGAATTGGATTTGAATAAATTAAAGCCTCCTCTGTTTTTAAAGCAGTCATAACGGCACTCCAAAGAGGAAGAAGAGTTAAAAATACAAAAAATATGAGCAAAAAATAAAGGAATATTCGTGTAGGATGTGGTAAT
The DNA here is from genome assembly GCA_048887165.1 of Candidatus Hodarchaeota archaeon. Taxonomy (GTDB): domain Archaea; phylum Asgardarchaeota; class Lokiarchaeia; order Sigyniarchaeales; family SOKP01; genus SOKP01. The sequence goes on from JBHLJZ010000123.1 coordinate 6,018, forward strand.
CTCATTTTTTTTGAACCAATTTTATTTTCTTTCACTCTTTTTCCCTCCATACGTTGAATAGAGATAAGGGACAACAATAATCATTATAAGCGAGAATAGTACAGTGGCGATAGCGGAACCATAGGAAAAATGTCTCTTGCCAAAGACCTCTTTGTACATCGTTAAGGGTAAAATTTCTGTGGCGTATCCAGGACCTCCATGAGTTAAAATAAATATTAAATCAAATGCTTTAAGAGCAAATACAACGAGTATAACAAATCCAGTAAAAATCGAAGCTTTTAACTGAGGGATTATAACACGATAATACACTTGAAAGTTTGACGCACCATCCACTGCTGCAGCCATAATGTGAGATTCGGGGATGGATCTTATCCCGGCTAGAAAAATTAACATCATATACCCTGAATATTGCCATATGAGGACCACACAAACCCAAAACATAGCAAAATCTACATTTTGGACCCAATCATTACTTAAAAATCCAAGCCCAATTGCCTTCAACAGGGTGTTTAAAACACCTACTCTAACATTATACATCCACCTCCATAAAAATCCGGTAACCACGAAAGAAAGGGTAAAAGGAAGTAGGTATATAAGTTTAAAAACATTTTCTCTCCTTACTTTTTGATCGAGCAGTATTGCTAAAAAAAGCCCCATAGCAAGGCTACCTGGAACAAAAATTAATATTAATACAATGTTATTCCAAAGGGATGTTAAAAATATCTCGTTAGTAAATAATTTTATATATTGGTCAAACCCTTTAAAATCATAACTTGGCCTCAAGCCCTCCCAATCAGAAAGAGATACGACTACATTCCAGATGATGCATATATAGATAAAAATTATTACCAACACTATAGGTATTATAAGAAATAGTATTGTGGATATCGTATCTCTCGTTATAATTTTTTTAAAATTCACCTTTTTTTTACCCCAAGATACTTTATTAAAAAAAAAAAAATTTAAATTTTATTATTTTTTTTAACTGAAGTTTACATTCAATCTAACGACCAAACTGTAGTAAAATCAGCTGCATTATCGGCTGCAAGGGCAGCTATTGCGTCAGCAGTTGCTTGTTTTGTTGCGGCACCAGTACAAAATGCATTTATTACAGAACTTAATTCTGTTGAGAAAGATTGAGGTGCCCCACTTCCATGAACTACGCTTGGGAACATATATGGTACAGATTCGAAGTCAGCAAAAGTCCATTCATGATACGGCCCATATTTAGTAAGGTCGGAATCAGTACGCGCAGATATCGATCCTTTTATGGGATTAAAGGCGTCTTGACCCTCTTTAGAGCCAACAAGCTCTAGCCATCTATCTGAATTTCTTGGATGAGCAACACCTGCTGGATGTTGAAAGGCGTCAATAACAAGACCATACATATTACCGGTTCCAGGCACTGCAATTGTCCCATAATCAACGTCATATACTGCGTTAGCAACTAAGAACTCTCCGTTAGCCCAATCACCCATAATATTAAATATGCTATTATTTTGGAGTAGTAAAGCAGTTGCTTCATCCCAGGCTAAATCATTATAATCTGGGTTGACATAAGTCATGATAGTCTCCAAAATAGTTAAAGCGGCTAAAAGATCGGCGTTACTTCCAGAGGTAATTAACCCATTTATCCAATCCTCATAAACATCGATTCCTTGGCTTGCCAGGATTTGTTCGAAAAGATGTGCTTGTGTCCAAGCGTGGGCTAATGCTACAGCATCTTTACCAGGATTATCTAATTCCCAGTCATCACATGCATCAAAAAACGCGGTCCAATTCGTTATTGTCTTGGGATCAATACCACTAGCTTCAAGTTCCTTTAAATTATACCATACTACATTAGACCTGTGGATATTCACAGGCACCATGTAATAGTCCCCATCGAACTGACATATGCTTTGCACTACATCAGGGATGAAATCTTCAAAGTTATTATCAGCCCATATATCATTTATATTATCTAATAGATCTGCCTTAAAATATTCGATACCTTCGTATCCAGCGTGCATCTGGAAAGCATCTGGAGCTTCCCCTGCAAGTACCAAAGATGTAATAATTGGAATCATTGTTATCCCAGATCCACCTGCTATCCCCCGACTCTTGATTGTAACATCAGGATATTTATCTTCAAAAACATCTAATAACGCCTCAATTGCAGCGGCCTCTCCACCTGATGTCCACCAATGGTATATTTCAAGTACATCTTCTTCTCCTCTGGGAGCCATAACAAAATAAGTTATTCCTACAGTTACTCCAGCTGTAGCTATTACGGCAACTAATATAAAAACTATATTTTTATTTCTTGGTTCCATTTTATATCACACAATTTTTTTTTTATCACATAATTTTTTTTTATATATAAATTGAGATTAATTTTTTTTTTGACAAGAATGTATATTTTCTTTAATTTTTAATACTTTCCTCCATTTAAAAAATTTTATTAAATTTTAATAATAACAATAGCAACCATGAAAAGTATTAAAATTCTCAATGTTTTGACTTATTTTGTTTATAGGATCGCGGTAAGAGAAACACTCAAAAACAAACTTCGCTGAAATAATCAACTTAGCTCATATAAATGACCAATTTATACGAATGATTAGGAAACGATACTTTATCTAAACATTATTGCTTGCTATTAGTTTTAAGTTATTTATATTAGTAGGAAAATTGTTTATTCGCTTTTATTTTAAAATATACAGCAGCATCTTTACAAAACATGATAAGTTTCATTTTTGGATTTACTTATTAATAATTTTTTTTTTAGAAATTTTTCATAAAAAAAGTCATTCTAATTGAAAAACAAACATAAAAATCTTATAAATTATTGAAAATATAATTAATAAGAATTCAAAACATATATAATACAAATTTAAAAATTAAGATTGATTGCTATGTCTTCTGTCAAAGGATATTTATGGAGTATCATTTTCTTTCTAACAGCAGCAGTTTATAGTTCAATCCCTACATATGTAATAGTTATATATTGGCCGTGGTTAAATTCATTTACTTTAGATGGAAGACCTGTTTATACGATCCCATTATTTATTTTATTCCTATGGATTATTTCTTTAATAATATTTGTAATTTATGTAGTTGCGATGATTCGAGCAATCGTTCAAAGAAAAAATGATGATCTTGGTATTCCAAAGGGTATTAAATATTATGGCCTTATTTCAAGTGTAATAGTTATTGTCTTTATGGTTATTTGGTATATTTTGTATAATGAAATTGCATTTTTCTCTATGACTCGGCCCGTATTATAAATTTTTTTTAGTTTTAAAGATTCAAAGGATAAGACCCAAATTCTCGTGTTGCTTCCACCATCCACCGTAGATTAGGAACTTTTACATACGGATGCATATTAGCAGCGCTAACTATAAAACCACCACCAGGTCCAGCAACTCTTATAGCATATTTTACTGCTTCAAATACTTCTTCTTTTGTTCCATATGTAAGAATATGGGCTATGTCGATATTTCCCATAAGGCATATTTTATCTCCAACTTTTTTTTTTACTAAAGCAAGATCCACTCCAGCGGTAGGTTCCAAGCTATGCAATCCATCAAAACCACAATCAACAACAAAATCTAACAGTGGTGTTATTTGACCATCAGTATGAAGTACAATCTTTCCCCCGCCTTCATGGACTGCATCAGTAATAATTTGATATGCTGGTAAAAGAAGATCATTGAATTTTTTTGGACTCATCATCGGACCAGAGTGATATGCTAAATCTCCTGATTCAATAAAAACTTCCGCTCCAACTTCCATATAGCTTCGATAACATGCGGCAGTAAATTCAGCAATTACCTCATGTACTTCTTTTATAAAACGCGGATTTTTATGGAGCATTCTTGAATAATATGTCATACCCATTCCTTGTGAAGCACTTTCAAAAACACCTGCTAAATCGTTAGTAACAGCAACAAAAATTTTATCTTTATGCTTTTTATTGATACGGCGATAAAATTTCTTGACCATCTTAGTATATTTTTCGGTCATAGGACCTTCGATATTTTCTTTAATTTCTTCCCATTTTTCAGGGGAGTTCATTGTACCATATAGATAATAAGGATTAAAGTTTCCTTCATTGTCTCTCGCTTCCCAGATCCTTCCAAAAATATCACGCAAAAGATCTCGGTCATCATTAGGGTCATCAATGAATTCTACTGGTACTATCCCAACTTGCATACAATCAAGACCTATAGCTGCTGCAGCTTCAACACATCGTGAAAAAATTGAAGTTTCTACCTTTTCGATTAAATTACTTATCTCTTCAGCCCAATTATCCGGATTCTCTTGTTTAATTTGTTCTAACGTATCAAAATCACTAATTTGAGGTTTTCCAAGAATTTTATCAACATTATTAGCATCTATTAAGATAGTATGGCAAGGAACACGATCTGGTTCTTCCAGATTTAAAGTTGTAAGAACTCTTTCTCTACAATCCAT
>JBHLJZ010000124.1:0-10253 GCA_048887165.1 Candidatus Hodarchaeota archaeon
AATAAATGGAGCTTCGTATACATATTTATAAGAAATTATTTGTTCTCCTTTTAGTGTTACACATTTTCCCTTAAAATCATAATTTTTATAAAGATTTTTTCCGGAATAATAATCCTTTACTACTAGGCAGTTTTTTACCTTTGAATAAATGACTTTCTGAATATCTGCATCATTATCAATAATATTAATTAATTCAGCTAAATAACCAATGACTCCTATAGCAGAAAATTCAGATAAGGGGGTAATATTTAATTTTTTTGGAATATAAATATTACAATATGCGTTATATTTGTTTTTTAATTTATTTAATAGATTTAAAGTGTCCCAATCTTTAACAATGAAACTATATAATAATTTCTCGCCTAGTACAGATTCTATTGCATAACTTAATTCATCGTCATATTTGAGATATTCTATTATAGGTCCTTTAGCTGTTAGATCTCTTCTAATGATTTCTTCTTTTAAGATATTAATATTGGAAGGAAGGATTAACTTTCGTTCTCGTAGAGATATTTGCAAAAACTTTAATCTCTGTAATTTTTTAGATTTTTCAATTTCTAATTGTCTTAATTTATTATTAATTTCATAAATTTCAGTAGATATTTCCCTAAGACTTTTATCAAGTTGTAGTAATAGAGATTTTGAGGGATTTTCTAAAAACCATTTATTTTTATCCAATTTATATTCAATATCCTTAAAGCTTTGAAATATTTCATTTATATCATGATTTAAATTTTCAATTTTTGATTTATTTTCTTGAAATTTTCTCTCCAAATTTTCCTTTCTTGATATTATTTGATTAAATTTATCTAAAAATTCTCTGTTTTGTTTGATTTTTGTTATTAATTCATTTTGCTCTTTTATTACATTGTCAATCTTATGCGTAATCAAGGTTTTCTCTTTTTTTATTAACTCAATTTCTTTATCTACACTTTCTTTTTGGTTTTTAAAATTATCAAATAATTTATTTACTTTAGAAACTTTTTCTGATAAAATATCTAATTCTCTTTTGGATTCTTTCTTTTTTAATTGCCATTTTTCAATCTTTTTAATTAATTCCTGCTTCTTATAATTTAATTCACCTAATTTCTTAGAAACTTCGTTTATCTCTTCATCTAAGTTCCTAATTTTAAATTGTTTTTCTTCAATTAGTTTTTCATATTCTTCAATTTCTCGATTCATTTTATCTTTTTCAATTTGAAAAGTCTCAAGTTTTTTTTTTAAAACTGCTATTTCTTCCTGGATTAAATGTTTATTCGCCCATAACAATTCATCTTGATAGGTCCTTTTTATTTCTAGTAACTTTTTCTTTTGTGTTAACCGTTCTAATTTAGGTTGAAGAAGATCAAGACTTATATTTAGAGAATTTTTTTTGCTTACTAAAGATTGAAATTCTTTATCTAAATTTGTTATACTATTTTTTTCTTGTAAAATCTCTTCTCTTAATCCCTTTAAGCCTATCCCATCTTCTAAAAACATACATAATTCAATTGGTTTGAGATTTTTAATAGCATCGATCTTACCTTGACTTACAAACGCAAAATGGTTATCGGGATTAATATTAAATTCTGAAATTATCTTTTGTATTTCTAAAGCATGTATTTTTTTAAAATTTCTATCACTTTCTCTTGCAATTTCGTAAAACGGGGATTGGCCTCTCAACACAGTTCTTCTCAATTTAATTTTTTTATTGTTAAATTGGATATGAAGCTCTACCATCGCATGTTCCTGGCCGTTTCTGATAAAATCTGACCATTTCTTATATCGATCATCTCTTTCATTACTTCCTAATGCAAATTTAATTGCTTGAAAAATAGAAGTTTTACCAGACCAATTTGGGCCTATTATTAAAACAAATTTAGGAAATTCTTGTTTTGAGTGTCCTGAAAAATCAACTTCATCTCTTTGAAATGATAGGAAATTTTCTAAGATAACTTTATTAATAAAAACATTTTTATCGCTATCAGTATTGACTTTGGACTTAATTTCCTTAGAATTCATTAAAGAGGTCGTTTATTATCATCCTCTTGGATATCTTTTTTCAAATGCTCGCTTTATATTATCAATTCTTTTTTTTGCTTTCTCTAAATTTATCCTTGCTTTACTAGGGTTTTCATTTAGAATAAAAGGATATTTGGCTATTATTTTTCTGTCAATATCTTCAAGGATCTCTTTATTATCAATCTTATCTAATATTATTAATAATTCAGTATAATTCTTTGAAACCGCATTTTCATATAATTGATTTAGCATAAAATCTGAAATAGGCTCATTTTGAATGTGACTGATGATTTTTTCAATAGAATTGTCTCTTAAACTTGTATCTTGATTTACTTTTGAATAATATTCCATGGATCTCTGGCTTTCACTATTTTTAGGTATATTATTATCGACATTGCTTTCCCTAAAGGGAATAGAGGGGATATATTCCCCCGATTCAATAAGATCGATTATATTGTCAGTAATTTCATTGGATGTTTCATTTAACTCAGAGTTTAGAAAATGTTTAAATATGGCGACTTTTAATAATTGAGCAATATCTTTCACTTCCCAATTATTTGTTAACTCCACAATCTTATTTATATTAAAAACGATTTTAGGATTTTTTTCAGAAAAATTCCGAAGTATTGTCTCTCTTTCAATTTTACTGAGAATTGGAACTTTGACAAACAAATCAAAGATTTGAAAGATTTCTCTAGAATTTTCTTTAATTTCATCAAGATTATTATTAATCCACACTAAAATTAGTCCTTTATTGACATAGCTTATGTTATTTTCAGAATTTTTATGAGATATTAAAAATGTTTTTAATAATTTTTTCTCTTCAAACGTTTTCGTTGACAACTCATGCTCATTAATAAGTAAAATTCGTGAAATTTTCTCATTTCTTATTGAATCATCCTTTTTCTCTCCATTTTCTTTATCATCACTTACTATTTTCTCTTCTTTAATAATACTCTTCAAAATATTATTAAAATTGTTATAAAAGTAGTCTTGATCTTTCAAGATATTCTCGTAGTCTAATTCTAAAAACTCTAAATAGTAATTCTTTGATATTAATTTTAAAAAGTCGATGATATCAGTTCCAGAAGAAATGTTAATCAAGAGTTTTCCTTTAGTTTGTAGATATTGCTGTATAACCGAATCATCCTGATTAGTTAGCATAATCTTAAGATAATTAATGATATCATTGAATTTATCCCTATAGAAGATATCTTCTCGGGAAATTTTAATATCGGATGGACATATAACGCGATAGTAATTCGAAACTTCTATGTCCGGATCCAAATTCTTCATGAATTTAATTCAACTACTACAAGATAATTTTTATGAACATTATGTTTATGGCGATTTACATATTTATATTTAGCGTTAACTGTTTTTCCAACCAAAAAACTTAAATTTGATGTCTTGATTTCAAAATATCTATATTATAATTATAGGATTTATTCAAATTCATTGAATTAAATGAAAAGAGTAGGAAAATTTATTATTAAATTAGCCCGTAGATGTTGTAAGTTAAAAAAAAACATAAAATTTTTAATTTATTCTTGTTCCCTTGGCATACAAAAAAAGCCGTTCTCTAATTCGTATTTAGAGAATAATTCACATCCAAAACAAATACATCCCTTATTTTTTACTTGATCGCTAAATTTTGTTGTTTGACCCCTTGAACAGAATAAAGCGTGGGGCTCAAATTCATTCAATTCATTTGGTTTGAAAGATGGACATGATCCACAGAATTGTCGACATACATTCATACTCTCTTCAGTATCAGGTACAGGTTTTGGCATATTTAAACACTAAATTATATATTTACCATAAAAATACGCAGTTTAACATATAAATTTAATATTTATAGTTTATAGATGAATTTGTTTGTTTATTACAAACTAAATTCTTTATATATAAGTTCCAAATTCTTTTTTAACTCATTTTTCAACAAGGAATAGTAGGTGAATTTACCTCTCTTCCAACCTCTAATTAAATTCGCTTTTTCAAGTTCTCGCAAATGATGAGATATAGATGGTTGAGATTTATCTAATATAACTTCTAACTCGCAAACGCAACGAGCTTTCTCTTTTAAAGCATACAATATTGACAATCGCTCTTTATTACCCAAAGCATTTAAAAGGCTTAACCTAGCGTTGAAATTGTCATTAATTTTTAAATTATTTCCAAAATTTTGCAGATTTTCAAATAATTGACTACTATCTACACATTCCTCACAGCTACATAGCATTTCCTTAATTTCTGATTTTCTTTTTTGTTTCATTACAATTCTATTTTAATGTTATTATCTTAATAGAAGCTATGAAATTATAAAAATTTTATCCATATCGAATTATTTGGATTCAAATCGAAATATTTTTATTTGAATCATTCTATTAATAACTCAAGCTCTTATCATTGTAATTAAAAGGTTTTAAATTGCTTTGATGAATTTTAATAGTTTTGAAGTTGGAATAATTTCTGATGGTAAATATGGTGAGAGAGCATTTCAAAATATTAAGAAGAAATTCAAAACACTATGGATTTTAGTGCCAGAAATTGAATCGAATATTTTTTTAGATGAGCCGTTAAATTTAGATATTCCTGTTTGCGATCTTTATGTTTCATATGTTCGGCATCCAGATATTATTTTACAGATTGCTGAACTCCAAAAACCGTTAATTTTAGGAATTTTACCTGGCTATGGTCTATATCAACAGATTAATGGAATTAATACTCAAGTTATACATGCACCAACTATGTGTTCATTAGAAAATACTACAGGGATTCCCGAAGTAGATCAATTTACAAAATATTTTGGAAAACCAATATATGAAATACAGGTTAATGATAACTTGAAAATAGAAAATATTTTTGTCAAAAGATCTTCTCTATGTGGGTCATCTGAAGCTGGGGCAAAATTCTTAGAAAATAAAGATTTTAATATTCAAAACTTACAAGAATTTGCATTAAGTGTATGTCACGAGTGTCGTGCTCCTCGTTTTGGACGTACATGTGATAAAGAAGTAGCAGGAATAATACATTTGGTTTCCCTTTTTAATGGTATTAATAAAGAGTTATTAAGTAAATTAGATGAAAATATGAAGCAATTTGTTGAAAATATGAAAAATCAATATTTAATTAGAAAAGTAATGTCAAAACTAGATTGAGAAAAATGGTTGAAGAAAAATTTGAAAGTAATTTAATTGAAAAAGCTAAAGAAGGAACAACCGAAGAATCAAAGTCGAGGAAAATAAACTATTTTGAAAAATTTTTGCCTATTTGGGTTGTTTTATGTATAATAACCGGGATAATACTCTCTCAATTAATCCCGCAAATTAGCGAAGCTATTGATGCACTACAGATTGGAGGAATTTCTATTCCAATCGGTATATGCCTTTTTTTAATGATGTATCCAGCAATGCTAAATCTTCAGGTTAGTGAGTTAAAAAAATTGGGAAGAAATCCAAAACCAATTATAATGACTATAGTTTCTAACTGGCTTGTAGCTCCGTTTGTTGGTTTATTAATGGTAAATATTTTTCTCCCTGGAACTTCGCAAACTATGAGAGAACTCTCAGTTGCGATTATATTGCTGTCCAGTTCTCCGTGTACTGCAATGGTATTAGTTTGGGGCTGGATGGCTAAAGGAAATCAAGAACAAAATGTTATCAATACCAGCTTGAACACAATTACAATAATTTTCGGGTATGTTGGTATGGTGTCTTTATTAACTGGAATTAAAAACATTCCAATAAATACATGGCTTTTACTAATCTCATTAATATTTTTTATTGGTTTACCGTTATTTATAGGAATAGTAAGTAAGAGGATAATTGTCTCTTCAAAGGGATTGGATTGGTTTAATGATACTTATAGACCCTTTGTCGGAAAAGTATCAATAATAGCTTTACTAACAACATTGGTCGTGTTGTTTTCATTAAATGGTGATGTATTAATACATAATCCCGATTTATTGATATTGGTTTCAATTCCTCTCTTAGTTGGCTTTGTTATAGTTGTTGGTTATAACTTGATAATAACGAAAGTCTTTAAATTAAAGTATCGAGAGGCAGTAATTACGGTAATAATAGGTTCTTCAAGCCATTTCGAGATAGCAATTGCTACTGCTATTGCTATGTATGGAATCGGGTCTGTAGCAGCATTGGGAACAACAATGGGGTTATTCTGGGAAGTTCCGGTAATGCTTTCAATGGTTTATTTGGGAAGATTCCTTGGAAAGAAAGGATTTTGGAAATCTAATTAAAGTAAATATTTTTTTTATCTGCAAAATTTAAAAAAAGGACGATGGGAAAAAATGGCAGTAGTTTATATGCGTAAACTAGAACAAGAGCCAGAATCGTATGATTCAAAATTCACGGCTCTTACTAAGGGTGTGAATAAAAAAATAGAAGATTGGATTATTGAAAAAATTGATTCAGAAAACTCAATTTTAGAAATTGGATGTGGTACAGGATCACTTGCAATAAAATTAGCAGATAAAGGAAATAATGTTAAAGCAATAGATATTAACTTTAAAATGATTGATTATGCAATGAAAAATTATCCTCCTAATCTAAAGGATGGATCTCTTACTTATCAGATTGGATCATTCACAGATTTACCAGTAGAAAAACAATCGCAGGATATAATTCTGAGTAAATTCATGCTTTCTGAATTAAGACCATTTGAGCAACAAATTTTTCTTCGAAATTGTTGGAAAACATTAAAGCAAAATGGTATTTTGATATTAGCAGCTGAATTTGTTCCTTCTGGTTTTTGGAAGCTACCTTTTCAGATTAAAAGATGGTGGTACAGAAGAAAACTAAGAAGACTTAAACTAAAAAGTACTTTTCTCCTCAAATGGTTTTTTAATTATATAAAACCAATCGGTTTTGAAATTATTGAACAAAAGGAATGGAAACATGGAACTATTAAAGCTCTTATTCTGAAAAAAAGCATTAAAGCTGAAAATGATGAACCAGGTTATTATTTCCCCGAAAAGAAAAAATTTAAAGGAATATCATCTCAATTTCGAATATATAGATGTTTATTTACCGGACAAATAGATAGAGTCCCGATTGAACCAGGAGTATATAAATCAGGCAATCCTGATAAAGATTCTCCAATAATCGTGACAGCAAATTATGATTATACATACATCAAGGTTATGCGAAACATTAAAAAGGTTAATGCATGGGTTTTATGTGTGGATTCTAATGGAATTAATGTATGGTGTGCTGCTCGTGGTAATGATTTTGGTAATGATCAACTCATCGAAGCAATAAAGGCAACTGGAATTCAAAATATAACAGAGAGTAGAAGTTTAATTCTTCCACAATTATCTGCAGGTGGCGTTGCTATTCCACAACTTCGAATGAATTCAAAAAAATTTCCTTATAAAATTAAATATGGACCAGTATGGTCAAAAGACCTTCCCAGCTATTTGAAAGAAAAACCAATTAAAAAACCTGAAAAGATGAAATTGGCTAAGTTTACACTCTCACACCGTAATCGAGCATTTATCACCCATACAACATTTCTATTTAGGAAAATTTTTCTTTATCCCCTATTTGGATTACTTATTATATTAATTGCCTTAACGTGGATAAATAAATTATGGTGGGTTCTAGAATTAGCAATCTGGGTCGTAATCACTAATGCTATAACTGCATATTTATTTCCATTATCCAAATTTACAAGGAAATTTATATATAAGGGAATATTTTTTGGGATTCTCAATGTTATCGTTTTAAGCTTGATAAATTTCTCGATTCAAAAATCAATCTTTAAGATTATATGGAGTATTGGTTTTTACTTTTGGATTAGTTTCTTTTCGACTATGTCATTCAGTGGTTATACAATGGCTACAAGCCCTCGAGAAATTCAAATCGAGTATCCTGTTTTCAGAAAAATCAATTTGGCCTTATTGATTATCTCGATAATATGTTTAGTTATTGCAATAATATATTTTTAAATTGGAAAAAAAAAGAAGATTTAAAAAAAAATAAAAATCATAAAAATATAAAGGAGGATGAATATGACAGAAATAAAAGAAAACTCTTGTTGTGGAACAAGCTCTTTAGAGAATATTTTTAAAGCTTTAGATATTAAAATTTTTATCGACGCTTCAAAATGTAATGGTTGTGGGCTATGTGGAGATATATGTCCTTTTGGATTACCCCAATTGAATAATGATGGAAAATTCGAAATCAAAAACCCTAAACTCTGCACCGAATGTAGTGCGTGCAGTCGAAATTGCCCAACTCAAGCAATTATTATGCAAGAAATTGAAGGTTGTGGTTGTTTATGGAATGCAAGAGCTCGTGCCAAAAATGAAAAAAATTCATGTAATTGCGGTTAAAGCATTAAATTAAATAGGGGTTTTTCTTGAGTGAAATAGATAATAAGTTAAAAGTAGAAATTTATGTTCCTCTTGATGCGTGTGCTTGTGAATGGGATAAATTTATGAACAGAATATTTGCAGTACTTACTCCATATATGAAATATATAAAATATGATACTAAGAACTTGAATTCTGATGAAGCCAGAAACTTAAGCTTACATGGAAACTGTGTTTTAGTTGATGGAAATAAAAAGTATACTGCATCTTACTTACTTAAAAGAGATTTGCCCGATCTACTAAAAGAGAAGGGATTAATTTAATTTATCAATAAAATTACAATATGGGGTGGTTACGGGTTAAGAAAATTAATTTTGAAATAAGTTTACCAATTAAAGGGTTGCAAAAAGGTAAAGAGTATAATATTACCGTAAAGGATGATGCTACGTTTATCGAATGTTTAGCATTAATTGATAGATTGGAGCAGGAAAATATCGCTGGTACAATTTTCCCTATAAATGAAGGATATATACATAATTATATGCAATTATTAGTAGATTTAGAACAAGAAACTATATATGATGACGTTGGAATATCTGCTTATGCGCCAAATCAAAATGGAATTATGCAAAAGTTTAATCCAATTCGTGATAATATTAACTTTAATTTATATCCTGATAGTAGAATTCAGTTACAACCTGATGTAGGGTGTTGATGAGAAAAAGTGAAAAATAGATTAAATATAGCTGAATTTAAATCGGTAATACGCAAAAAATATGGGAAAAATAACTCATATTTTGCTCATTATTTAATTAAATGAAAAATTGAATGATATCTTTCAAAAAATTCTAGTGAAAGATAGACAATAGGATTGCTTCCTATCAATTGAATATTAATACCTTGTTTTTAAAATCAAATAATTAACTTAAAAAGCGGGATCTTATTTTAAAGATCCATAATTATGGATATTTTTACTCATTTTCTATTAGGAATAATCATTAGCATTTTTACTTTGAACTCCTTCGGTTTCGAAATCGTTTTGTTTGGAGGAATTATGGCAGTTATAGCTGATTTTGATATATTTTTAGAACCTTTCAAAAAATTTAGAACGTCTAATTTATTATCCCATAAAGGAATTTCTCATTCATTCTTTAGTGGACTACTTATTTCATTGCCATTTGCATTGATATTCACTTTTATAACAAATCACTCTTTTTTAATAGTTTGGATGATTGGATTTGTGTTTTATGGCTTACATGTAATTCTCGACTTCATGGGTGCTTCAAAAATTCCTTTACTTTTTCCTTTTATAAAAAAAAGATTTCGATTTTTTATAGATAGGGCTATTAATATATATTTGGCACTTATATCCGGTTGTTTTATCCTATTTTACTTAATAATTTTCTTTGTATGGCCTGAATTATACTTTTCAAATTTAATTTTTTACATATTTGGTTTTTATATCGTTTATTTATCATATCGAATATTTACTAAAGTCTGGATCCAGTTAAATTTACCAGAAAACAGTCATTACATCCCAGGATTATTGCCATTCACTTACTTAATTTATCAAAATCAAAATTCAGAAAATTTTATCATATATAAGCTAATAAAAAAAGTCCAATTCATTTCAAAGGAAACGAAGCTATTAGATTCTAAAATAAAGAATGATACATTAGAGATGAAATATTTTGAACAAGTTCTCATATTGAGTAAAAAATATATCTTCTTTTCAAAATGGAAATTTATCTTTCCAATACTCCAGAAAAATGAAAAAATTATTGTTATCATATTGAGCTTAGCTGAGAGCTACGCCTCAGGTCGTATGTATTCCCTAAAAGTTACTTTTGATCTTGCCACAAATAAAATTCTCAATGAAATTGAAGGTTTCAATAAAAAAATTCAAACTATGAGTTCG
>JBHLJZ010000125.1:0-10197 GCA_048887165.1 Candidatus Hodarchaeota archaeon
CGGTTCAAAGATAAAGAACATTGTGAAAATGTGATGAAAAAAGTTGATGAAGATCCCGAAACTGAAATTTTATACGAACAATTCGTTAATTCTGTCTGCGAAGCATCTCGAGTGATCCGAGGAGAATTCGAAAGAGTAAACTAATTTCACTCAAGAGATAATAAAAAATTATAACTAATTTATACACAATCAAAAAAAAATATAAATTAATACTGTTCTGACTGACTCAGAAAATTTTGAATCTTTCATACAAGATCAAATCTAAAATCGGCAACATAATCTACGTCCATGATCCAGATCATAGCGTAAATATTCATCTGATAAAATCTCCATAACTTTTTCATAATCCAGATTGGTTTGATATTTAGAATTTATCTTTTCGGGGATGTCTTCAATTTCTATACCTGGAGTTGAGACTAAATCAAAGATCTCTTTTTTTATTTTATCAGACATATTTTCAGACATTATTTAATTTGTATCTTTTTCTTTACTAAAAATTTTCTCTTTATTTTTAAAGAAATAAAAATTAAAAATCTTTATCTATTCTCCTTCAAGGATTACTTTATGTGTTATAGTTCCTATTTTCTCAATTGAAGCTTCAATAATATCGCCTGGTACAATTGGACTAATTCCGCTGGGGGTACCAGTTGCAACAATATCTCCGGAATCTAAAGTAAGATACTTTGTAATATATTCTAGAATTTCAGGAATCCTAAATAACATGTGATTTGTGTTTGATGATTGTTTAATAACTCCATTAACTTTTAATTCTATATTAAGATTATGAGGATCTTCAATTTCACTACAAGAAACTATACGAGGACCAATCGGTCCAAATGTATCAAAATTTTTGCTTCTGTACCATGGTAAATTTAAATTTCTATCTGTCTTCTGCATAATTCTTGCTGTTAAATCTAGAAAGATAGTATATCCCATTATATAATCGTAAGCTTTTTCTGCTAAAACATTTTTACATACTTTTGAGATTATAAATGCTAATTCCACTTCATGATCAACCCTATTAAAATCCGGATTATGAAATAAGATTTTTGGATATATAATAGGTTTATTATCAGTAATTAAAGTGTTTAAAGTCTTTACAAAGAATACTGGCTCACTTGGAGTTGGTGCATTTGTTTCTTTAATATGATCTAAATAATTCCTTCCTAAGCAGATGATTTTTGTAGGATAAATATTTGTTTTTCCAATCTTCATAAATTAATCTGTTCCTCCTTCTAAGATTACTTTATTTGTTAATGTTCCTATCTTTTCTATTGTAGCTTCAATTATATCTCCTGGCTGTACTGGCCCAACACCACTAGGAGTTCCTGTTGCTATAATATCACCAGGTTCCATTGTAAAGAACTTAGTTATATATTCTATAATTTCAGGAATTTTAAATAACAAATATTTAGTGTTTGATGATTGTTTGGATTCACCATTAACTTTTAATTCAATTTTTAAATTGTGCGGATCTCCAATTTCAGAATTATTTACAATTTTTGGGCCAACGGGGCCAAATGTGTCAAAGGATTTAGACCGAAACCATGGTTTATTCGATGTGATATCCTTAGTCTGCATCTTCCGTGCCGTTATATCATTAAAGACAGTATATCCCATTATATAATTATAAGCATCCTTCACTTCAACATTTTTGCATCTTTGTTTTATTAAAAAAGCCAATTCTACTTCATAATCTATTCTATTATACCTACGATTATTAAATAAAAATTTTGGATATATAATTGGTTGTCCATCGGTAATAAGACAATTTGGCGTTTTTGGAAAAATAAGAGGCTCTTTAGGGATCTCTAGACCTGTTTCTTCAATATGATCCATGTAATTTACTCCTAAACACAGGATTTTTGTAGGATTAATTTCAGTATTCCCAATTTTCATAGTTTTTACCATTTTAATAAGTAGACATTATAGATATTGAATCTAACACTTTTTTATAATTAAATAGATTAAAATACTTAAAATTATCTAAAGAATTATTTAATAGGAAAATGATTTAATTCAACCAAAACATTAATGCTATAATTCATTTTATTTGTTACTAAAACCTAGGAAAGTATGAGGAAAAAATGAATGAAAGTAATCTAAGTGAAAATTTGAAAGAAAGAGAAGAGAAAACTACAGTGCAAACAAATGTTGCAAAAAGAGTAGCAACGGCAGCAATATTTATTGCTATTGGTGTTGTTTTATCCTTACTAAATCCATTTGCTTTTGTTGAAATTCTAGGAGGACCTAAAATTTTTCCTATGGCTCATTTCATCAATGGCATTACGGGTGTCCTTATAGGTATAAGTTTTGCTTGTATTACGTCATTAGGTATCGCAATTTTTAGATATCCTGTAGGAGTTGGGTCAATCCATGCTTTTCATGGGGGTATTGCAGGAGCTTTTGTGGTTGGAATTTTTGCTCGTATTTTACGAAAAAAAAAACCTGAATATGTAGAATATGCTGCACTCACAGATCCAATTGGTACAGTTTTTATAGCAGCAACAATTGCTAATTTTATTTCTCCGGTTAACATCTTTTATTGGTGGGGTTTGTTCGCTGCTGCAAGTATCCCAGGTTGTATTTTAGGCTTTATAATGCTGAAAATTCTAAAAAAACAAGGAATATCTTGGAAAATATACTTTTAAAAAAATATTTTATACTTATGTTATTTCAAAAAAATTTTAAATTTATTAATTGTATAGGACATCACTCTTTATTATATGGAGAAACAGATACTAGAAAAACATACTTTACTGCTAAATTTGTACAATTTCTTTTACAAGATAAAAATTATGAACCGAATAGAATAACAATCCTAGATTTTGCCCCAAAACTATCTTTCTATAATAACATAAAAATTGGTGGCAAAATAGAAGATTATTATGAAAATTGTAAAAAATGTAATTTTATTAATCTTAAGGGTGAAATCATTCCTCCCAGACTAGAAGCTAAGAATAAAACAGAACTGTATGAAAACATATGCCATAATTATAAACTAACTTCTAAAGCGATTCAAGATTTCGAGAAAAAACCTAATCCTGTTTTAATCGTAAATGATATTTCAATATATTTACACTTAGGAGACGTTAATTATTTATTAGAAATTATCGATAAAGCGGATACTTTTTTTGGCAATACTTATTATGGTTCTAAAATTAAAAGAAAATTTGCTAGACTATTGAGCATTCGAGAAATGAAAAAAGTTGAATTTCTCATAAAAAAAATAAAAAACTCCTTTTTTACAGGTTAATCTATCCCACTTCTAAAATTTCTTGAAACTAATTTTTAAATTATAAATGTAAATGATATTTAAAATACTAAATATCAGATTATATCAATTAATAATTTTAAAAAGATATAGTTTAAATTTAGATAAGAGTGATTAAATTTATGGTTAGTTTGAAAGGAAAGACATTATTTATTACTGGAGCAAGTAGAGGTATTGGTAAAGCAATCGCAATAAGAGCTGCTCAAGATGGTGCCAATATCGCCGTTGTAGCTAAAACTAAGGAACCTCATCCTAAACTCCCAGGGACCGTATATTCTGCTGTTGACGATGTTAATAAAGCTGGAGGAAAAGGTTTGGCTTGTATAGCAGATATTAGATACGAAGAACAGGTTCAAGCTGCTATTGATGCAACTATTAATGAATTTGGACAAATAGATGTCCTAATTAATGATGCAAGTGCAATAAATTTAACTCCAACTTTAGAAACATCTATGAAAAGATTTGATCTTATGTTTTCAGTTAATGTGAGAGGTACATTTTTATGCTCAAAACTATGTATCCCTTATTTAAAGAAATCAGAAAATCCTCATATCCTCAATCTTTCACCACCCCTAAACATGGATCCTAAATGGTTTGCTCATCATGTCGCTTATACAATGTCGAAATATGGAATGAGCATGTGTGTTCTTGGTATGGCTGAAGAGTTTAGAAAAGACGGAATAGCAGTTAATGCTTTATGGCCTCGTACAGCGATAGCAACAGCAGCAGTTAAAAATTTATTAGGTGGTGCTACATCAGTAAAACATTCAAGACAACCAGAAATAGTTGCTGATGCAGCATATTTCATTTTAACTAAATCTAGTAAAGAATGTACTGGGAATTTCTTTATAGATGATGAAGTTTTAATCGAAAACGGAATCACTGATCTTGGTAAATATTCAGTCGTTCCTGGTGCTAAACTAATACCGGATTTTTTCCTTTATGGTGGCGGCGAAACATAAATAAGTTCAAAAACTTCCAAGCAAGGAAATATACTTTTTTAATCATAAAGAAATTTTATTAGAAATGAAATTATTTAAATTAATAATCTCTTTCAAAATCAATCATAAAATAAAAAATTAGTAGAAAAAATTTGATACATATAATACTTTTTGGGCCTCCTGGAGCTGGTAAAGGAACATTCTCATCCCAAATTAAAAAAGTTTTACCGAATATCGCTCATATAAGCACTGGAGATATTTTTAGAGAAAATTTAAAAAATGAAACTCCTTTAGGGTTAAAAGCAAAAGAATATATGGATAAAGGAGAATTAGTTCCAGATAGTTTAACTAATGAATTAGTAAAAGATAGATTAGAAAAAATTGTTGATACATCATGGCTTCTGGATGGTTACCCGAGAAATTTAAAACAAGCAGAATTTTTAGATAAAATTTCCAAAGTAGATTTATTATTACTATTGGAAGTTGACAGAGACGTAATAAAAAAAAGAATTCTTGGAAGATTTGGCTGTCCTGAATGCGGCGAGATTTATAATAAATTCACATTGCAGCCAAAAGTCCAAACTGGGGAGAACAAATGGACTTGTGATAAATGCGGAGCTGAAATAGAATTCAAACAAAGAAGCGATGACACAGAAGAGACTCTAAAAAACCGTTTAGATGCATACGAAAAGAACGCTAAACCTGTAATCAAATATTATAAAAAAAAAGGATTATTGAAAAAAGTCGATGCAGAAAATACTCTGGATTTAACTGAAGATGATATTAAAAAAATATTAGAACTATAAATTTATTTTTCTTATATTTCTATTATATAAATAATGAATTACAATATTTGCATCTCTATTCCTGTAAGATCTAAGGATTTAGGAGAAATTAGTAATATAATTAATAAGGCTCTGATATTTAATCCCAAATTTATCGAATTTAGATTTGATTATTTTAATTCCCTTGAAGATTTGACTCAAGATTTTGTCGAAAAATTAAATAAATATATTAAACGTAAAGCTTATAGCATTTTTACATTTAGACATAATTCTGAAGGGGGAGAAAGCATAATTGATGAAACTGAAAGATTAAAAATTCTAAAAATGTTAATGGATACTCAACCAGACTTTTTTGATATAGAAATGAACTCAAATAAAGAAATCCTTAACAATATTATAACTCAATCTAATATGAAAAAAGTCACTCTTATATTTTCACATCATAACTTTGAAACAACCCCTAAATACCAATTGGCTAAGGAATCAATTCTTAGATTCGAAGAACGAATAATTGAAGAAGAATTAAATGAATTTGAGATATTAAGTAAAAGCATATATAAAGTTATTTTTACAGCTCAAACTTTTGAACATAATTTAATCCCTCTAAAAATTTGTAATGAATTTTCAAAAGGTTATAAAAAGATTATATCATTTTGTATGGGTGATTTGGGCTTAGTTTCAAGAGTTTTTTGTGTTAAAGCAGGTTCATTCCTAACATATGCTGCTTTAGAAGAAAAAACTGCACCAGGGCAAATAAAAATTGAAACACTACAACAAGTTTATAAATTACTATTTACTGATTAGCTTCATTTTTGAAATATTTACTTTTAAAAAATACTGAAAATTCAAATATCTACAACTTATATTGAATTATATGGTTGTATATTTTGCATTCCTATTTCATATCTATCAACCTCCTGTTCAAATTCCTGCTGTAATCAAGCAAATTGTAGAAGAATCTTATAAACCAATTATTAATACTCTTCATAACCATCCTGAAGCGAAAATTACTTTAAATATAAATGGAACTCTAACCGAACAACTAAATGATTTTGGTTATGATGAATTAATAGAAAGTATAAGTATTCTTGCAAAAAGAGGTCAAATTGAATTCACAGGTTCAGGAAAGTTTCATCCGCTTTTACCACTTATCCCAGAACCAGAAATAAAACGTCAAATTAGGCTCAATAATGCTACCAACCGTCATTTTTTTGGAAAAGTATTTAACCCTAAAGGATTTTTTCCACCAGAAATGGCAATTTCTGAAGAAGTCTTAGATACAGTAAAAAAATCAGGATTTGAATGGATTATTATGAGCGGTATCGCAAATACTTTACCAGAATTCCCAACAACCTTTGTATCTCAACATAAAAATGGTTTAACTTTGATTTTTCGTGATGATTATATCTCAATTGATTGTGCTTTTGATAAAATTAATAACATCGATACATTCATTTCCCGTCTTTATTATAAACACACCTCAGAGGATTATTATATTATTCTTGCCATGGACGGTGAAACATTTGGCCATCACGTAAAACATGCAATAAATGATTTTTTAAATCCTTTATTTGATAATCTTCCTCATAGAAATGATGTAAAATTATGTACCATTTCTGAAATTATTGAACGATTTCCAAAATGCTCTAAACAAACGCCTCGAGCGTCTAGTTGGTCAACAATGCCCTATGATATAGCACATGACGTCCCTTTTCCTCTCTGGTTTGATCCTAAGAATGAGATCCATATAGAGCAACATCGTTTCTTTATGTATGCACTTACCTTGATTCATTTATCTGCTAAATATAGAGAAAGTATGGATGATGAAAAAAAAATTATTTTTGATAATGCCCGAAATCTACTCGACAGAGGGATCCATAGTTGCCAACAATGGTGGGCCTCAGCACGACCTTGGTACAATACAGATATGATCTTAAGAGGATTAAATGAGGTACTAATGGCTAGTGTTAATGCAAAAAGAAGCATCCCTGATAATATACCAGATATAAAAGAAGCTATGGAATTGATAATGGATGATATGCTAAAAGCACAAAATAAAATAATTTTATCCCTTTAAGGAATTTTAAAATTAAAAATTGAAAAAATAAAGATTTGATGATTATTTAGCTTTATTGGCTTTTGTCAAAAACAGTTCCGCAATTACCACATTTAATTCTTTTTTTATACACAGGAGTTCCCTGCATAGAATAATATAGCACTTGCGTTTTGTCTGGTATCTCTTGAAGTCTGCGTGGACTTTCCTCTCCACACTCCCCACATTTAAATCGTTTATATTCTGTCATCTTAATCGCAAATAATATTTTTTTATTAATTAATAACTTTCATGAATTTAAATTTAGGTTTTACGCAAATATTACGTATTGATAGCTTTAAAACTTAAAGATCCAATTTCAAAATTAACAATTAATAGAATTGTATTTTTATGCAATATCTCCCAAAACCTGAACCATTTTTTTTCTGTATTCCTCAAATGCTTTTCTACCATTATCAGTCAGGCTAAGGAGTGTTTGTGGTTTTTTTCCTTTAAATCTCTTATCCACTTTAACATAACCAGCATCTTCAAGCTTGCTTAAGTGAGAGGATAAATTACCATCAGTAAGATCGGTTTGACTTCTAATAAAAACGAAATCTGCACTTTCCACTACATATAAAAGAGATATAATCATTAATCGAGCAGGTTCATGGATTAATTTATCAATTTCCCCAACTGGGATCAGTTTTTCCTCTTTTTCATGAGATTTCGTTTTCTTTTTAGCCATATATCTTCTTTTAATTTTTTGATAATGGATATTTTTGAAGAAATTTTATTAAATAAATTAAGCCAATAATTATAATAATGAAACCAATCAAGCCGAAGCTTATTATTAAATCAAATGGTTCGCCAGTAATAGGATAAAACAATTCTGTGAGAAAAAAACCTAATCCAGCAAATAATGAATAAAATATTAACCGATAAAAATTTAAAAAGAAACCGAGAATGCTTAAAGGTAGTGTAATTACCAATAAGCCGATCAGTAAAGGATCTAATAATGAATTCAGTTGAATCAGATTAGAAATTCCAATAAATGAAAGAATCAATAGTAAAAATGCAAAAACAACATTAATAATTAAAAAAATAATAATTACTTTCCTTGTTTTTTTTCTTTTGGTTCCAAATTTAACGAATCCTAAACGGGGAATGGTTATAAATTTCTTTCCTAAATAAAGGAACAATATTGTAGCTGAATTCCAAGGAATTAAGATAATTAATGTTCCTAAATCAAAAAATTGATTTTCTGGAAAATCGAAAAGGGCTGATAACCCTGCAAGTCCAAAACCTAAAAATAAAAACCCAAAAAAAAGATCCCAAATACCATCTTGAAATGTAGAACGCCAAGCCTTTTTCTCTAAGTTTTTAAGATCAACTTGTTCTGAAATCTCTTAGGGCACCTCCTTTTTTGCTAACTGATATTTGCTTAAAAAACGTATTAGAATGATAACTCCAAAGATTAAAATCATTCCACCAAAGGGAATAAAAACTATAACGTTATTAAGAGGAGCCTCAAAATATGGAGATAACAACTCACTAAAAAATAGACCAAATCCCCCTAATAATGCATATAGAAATACACGTTTTAATTGGATAAAATAAGCTATTAAACTAAAAGGTGTAGTAATAAATAACAATCCAATAATCAACATCACAAGGAATCCGGGTAAACTTACTTGAAAAATCCCCATCAAAGTAAATATAAACATTGTGACAGTTAATCCAACATTTATGCCCAAAAACACAGCTAAAAGCTTATTTCTTTTTTTACGAATTTGACCAAATTTAACAAAACCAATCCTTGGTCTAGAAATATATATTTTTCCTAATATAAAGATTAAACCAGCTCCTATATCCCAGCTAAAGACCAATATTAAAACTCCCATAGTTTCTGGTAAACCAAAAAATCTTCCTAAAGGAGCGAGCCCCATTCCCATGATTATTAGACCAAAATATATGTCCCAAAATCCATCTTGGAATGTAGATATCCAAATCTTTTTTTCCAGCTCTTTTAAATTAACACCCTTAGTCATATCTGGCTTATCTCCTCCTTCTTTGATAAAGGATACTTTTTCAAGAATAAAATGAAATAGACAATTCCTATAATTATAATTACCCCTCCGGATATTCCAAATAGTAGAAAATCATTTAGTGGAAAACCTAGAAAGGGATATAATAGCTCAGAAAGGATAAAACTTAATCCGCCTATTAATGAATATAGAAATAAGCGATTATATTTTAAAAAGTAAGCTACTACACTCAATGGAAGCCAAATAAAGCATACCCCTATAAATATGGGAAATATTATGACATCAATTTGAATATTTTGAAAAATTCCTGCTATTGTCAATAAAAAGAATACTAATAGAATTAAAGTATTGATTGAAGCAAATATTATTAGTTTTCTCTTATCTGCTTTCCGCTTCGGCCCGAATTTCACAAATCCCATTCTAGGAACAACAATAAATTTTTTACCAATGAAAAAGATTAGGAATGTTATAGTATAATAAAAAAATATTATTGTTAATCCAATTATCGAGCTAAATATAATGCCAAAATAGCGAAGGCTCCATCCAATAAACAACATGCCAATATAAATATCCCATAGACCATCTTGAAAGGTAGATCTATAAGCATTTCTTTCAAGTTCCTTTAAATCTACATTTTCAGTCATATTAATAACATCACCACCTTAGATTTTGGATATTTACGCATAAATCGTATGAAAAGCACAACTCCAACACTGATAACACCAGTTCCAACTACAATAAAACTTACAAATCCAATATTAGGATTATTTGCCTTCAAGTAAGAAAATTCAGAGATGAAAAAACAAATTCCACCCATTACCGCATATATATACAATCGATAAAGTCTAAAAATATATGCCAATAAACTAATAGGCGCCGTAAAAAATAAGCCAAAAACAATAGGTAAAAAATATTCTTCAAAATCTAGAAGATTAGTCACTGTAAAGGTATAAATAATCAATGTAATGATGAAGAAAATTAAAAATATTAACGTAATCATTTTCTTCTCAGCATTTCTTTTTGCTTTAAACTTTACAATTCCCAACCGAGGTGTTGTAATATATTTCTTTCCGCTAAAGAAGATTAGGAATCCTACGCTAAAAATCATAAAAAATAT
>JBHLJZ010000126.1:0-9715 GCA_048887165.1 Candidatus Hodarchaeota archaeon
TAATGAATATTTATTCAAGCATAAACCTTAAGGATATGACATATATACTAAAGTATTGTTATCAATATTTTTGAATAGGTATTTAAAATGAACCAAATTTATTTCATTTAAAAAAAATACATAAATATTTATATATAACATAGGATCCATCTATTTACTCAATAGATTTTGTTTCTATTAATTTAAGTAAAAAAAATTTTAAAAAAAATTGTAAACGGTGTTTAAAACGAAATTAAAAAGATCAGAATTTGGAATTAATATTGTATTAATAATTCTGCTAGCAATAAATGCTGCTATTGGACTTTGGAGTGCATATGGGGCTGCCTGTGTAGCCTGGGATACTTCATGGTGGGGACGGGAGATGATTATTCCACTAAGTTGGGATGGGACAGGGCCTACTCCTGCCCACGCATACGGGCGAGGGTTTCTTATGTTTGAATATATGATAAAATTTGGTACTTTATTTCAAGTAATGAACGTTATAACATGGGTTACATCTTTCTTATCTGCATTTCTTATCTATGCCCTTCTAACTAAGAGATTTTCCTTCAAGGTAACATATATTGCAGCCCTTGTTATCATCGGGTTAGGATTCATTGCTGGTTTACTTCCTGCTCTAATTGCAGATACCAATGGGTTCCAAATATCAGTACTTAATGGAGTTACGGTTCAATGGGATTATATAAGTGATAATCCTTATATTTGGCCCCCAATAACTGATAATCCCGCTATAAGATGGTTTTCTCATCCTACTGAATGGGAGGGATTGATTCAATCCCCTCATTGGGCGAAGACATTTAGTAATCTAATGGTATTAGGGGTATTGGTGGTATTAGTCCTTGTTCCTGCTTCAAACAAAGGTCTCAAAAAATTCATCGCACAGGAAAATACAATAACTCGAAATGTTGGTAAACAATTAATGTTGATGTCATTATTTTTCTTTTGGTTCGCATTCGTTTCATTCCTTGGAACGGGGTTCTTAGCAGATGCGCATGTTGTTAATGGAGTTAATGTTTGGCAAACAATAGACCTTCAATATCTCGTTGGTGTACTCACCACAATTGTTGGATCTTCAATGCTAGGTGGAGGCCTTGCATTTACCATATACAACCAAATTAGAGCACCAACACATCGTACTACTACAATGTAATAAGTAATAGCAGAGAATTAAAATTAAACTTTAAAGATAGCATTCCCTCGAATGGAATCGTCTCTATTTTTTTCTTTTTTTTATATTTCTTGTTTTTTAGTAAATTTGAATTCAATTTTGGTTTAGTAACCATTTTCACAATCAAAAATTTTAGGATTAAGTAATTAATTCAAGCATTAATAATGAAGAAATTCAAATTAAATCCTTTTAAGAGCTCCAAATTAATTCAGAATTTATTTATAAGAATTAATATAGAATTTAAAGTTAGGATTTTTTGAGAGCACTCAAATCCTAAAAAATAGATATTAAAATTGAGGTAAAAAAATTTCGGATTTTGTTGAAATTTTATTTATTCGCAATAATCTTATTCTTAACCAATATTTGGTATTATTACAAAAACGAATAGTAGCTCCAATATTATATTAAATTAATTCAGAATTTATTTTACATAACTAATGAAGGATTCAAAGTTGATTTTTTTGAGAGCACTAATTTCTTAAAAAATAAAGATTAAAATCGAGATAAAAATCAATAATCTTGGAGACAAGCAGCTCAAAAACTCCGAGTCTCCTTAGGGTTTGATTAAGGGAATTATCGATTTAAGGTTGGTGTTTTTTGAGGGCGCTGATTTCTTAGAAAGGGAAAGGTATTGATGGAAACGCAGGAGGCAGACCACTAGACGGACGTGATGGATTAATTACCAGAATAAATAATAGCTCTATTATTACCAATATTCCTATTAATATTAATAATCTTATTACTGGCTTATTTTTAGTAATAATAATCTCTGCTTTTTTTCGACCTAAGTAGGGTACTACAAGTAATAATACGGCAACAAGTAATGTAAAGATAACAGTAGGTTCAAGAGCCGCAGTGAAGCCTTTTTTCCAACGCGTGTAGCGCCATCCAGCTTCTGCGTGTTCCGATATAGTTCCTCCAAAGATACAGGTCGCATTTACTCGAATATCATCATGTTCAACGGCAACTATACCAGGATATATAATATTGAATAAATTGTGAGTGGGTTGACTTGTATAAGTTACTGTTCTCACTAATATTCCATTTACTTGAATTGTAACTAATGAAACATAATGGTAGCTTGGATCGGTGACTCCATGAGTGAACCAAACGCTAACGTATTGTTCATCCAAATCATACGCTATATCCAAAGTTATTGGGGTATCTGCTTTTACACTTGAATTTGCTATAGCTATACCAATCATCAAGAAAATAAGCATACCAAATAAAATATTCTTTTTGGACATTTTTTCTCTTTTTTTTATTTTAATTTTTTTTATTTTAGAAATGGTTTAGTATTTAATATTTTTACTTTTTATTTTTTTTTTATAAATATTTATTCGGTATAAAGTGATATTACAACTAATCCAGTATTTATTGTATTGAACTAAAAAGAATCTTGAATTTATTTTTTTAACTTTAAGCAGATTAGAATAATGGGGTAGTTCTTCAAACTTTATTTTAGTTTAAAATAAAGCATTAAGTCTTCTCTTTAGAAGTTAAGAATAAGATTATTACACTTATTAAAGGTACCATCATTCCCACAAAAAACATTAATTGTTGACCAAATGACTCGTAAATCAATCCGGAGATTGGTGCTCCTAAAGCAATTCCCGCAACAACCAGAGCATAAAAAGTGCCTGTCGTAACTCCTTGATTGTGTTCATCAGAATTTACTTTTATTATCCCCGCGGAAGTAGGAAAAACCATACCATGTCCAATTCCGTAAATTACCATTCCTAGAATGGGGATTGGGAATTGAGTTGAAGGAATTAATATTAAAAATCCCACAGAAGCAAAAAGTAAACCGATATTCATAATTTTCTTTCTCCCCTTTTTATCACCTAATACACCTGAAGGATAGTGAATTATAAGAGATAGTAGAACTAATACACTAAATGTCATTCCTATTTGACCATCAGTATATCCTCCGATCTTTAAAAGAACAGAATATGTAGCCGTGATAATACCTAAATTAAAATTCAAGGCAAGTATACCTAAATATGGAGAAAACATATTTTTCGATATAATCGCTTTTTTAAATATAAGAAGTTCTTTTTTCAAATTTAACCTTTCTTTCGAAGGCTGATAGATTGTTGGTAATGCGAATGATAAGAGTGCCATAAAAAATAGGACAATTACGATTATAAAAAACAGATTTTTATATCCTAAAACTTGCGCGCCCATCCCACCAACCATAAAACCAATTAGAAGAGAAATAGCAAATGAAATTCCGTATAATGCCATCCCTCTTCCACTCTTCTCTTTAGGTGTAGCATCTGATAAATAGGCCATTGTACCTGGGCCTCCAAATCCACCTCCTAATCCATGCACTACTCTGGCAACAAGTAAAAAATACGGATCTTGTGCTAAAGAATACAACAATATTGAAAATCCATCTAAAGCTATACCAATAGCAATGAGAGATTTTCTCCCGATCTTGTCGACTAATCTCCCTGATATGATGTTAGAGGGGATATGTACCATTGAATATACTCCTACAATAAATGCTGCAAGGACAACTGATGCACCCAAATCTACTGCATAATTTGAGATTATGGGAATTACTACAGTACTATCAAAATTGACTAAAAATGTCAAAAGTAACACTAGAAAAATATACTTTCTTCCAATTTTTAATGAATTCGGGATAAGTTCTTCCATATTTTTCCTAAACCTCAAGTCAAGTCTATCAATTTATTTTATCTATTCTTTTATTGACTGTCGTATAAAAATTTTCGAATTTTTAAAATTTTATGAATTAAATTTAAAAAAAATATTTTAAATTAAGGAATTATTTTTTGAAAAAATACAATCTATAGTACTTTGAAAGTAATTTCAGTAAATTTAAATAATAATTCCAATTATACTAAGTGATTTTAAGATGAGTCCTTCAAAAACACGGTTAGAACGAGAAAGAAAAACAATTGAAACAATGATTAAAATGTTTTGCAAAAAATTTCATAATCATGATTCAGGGATCTGTCAGGAGTGTGCAGAACTTTTTAAATATGCTGAAGAACGATTAAAATATTGCCGATTTGGGGAAGCTAAACCCACTTGTGAAAAATGCCCCATTCACTGTTATAAGCCGGAAATGAGAGAGAAAGTTAGAAAAATTATGCGTTATGCTGGACCTCGAATGATATATACTCATCCTATTATGGGATTTCGACATTTATTTAACAAAAAGCGAAAAGTTGAAGATTTAAAATAAAATAAATTATTTGAAAACTATTTTAGTTGCATCTATTTCGTGCCCTTCTAAATACTTTTGAAGATTTCCGTATTCCATCATTGAAATAATTGATACTTGAAGTCCATCTTCAATCAGATCTTTGGCTGAAATTATTGACTGCAATTTACCTTGCATTTTCCCACTTGCATCAGTTTTATTTGTTTCTCCAATTTTTTCTATTAACTTTTCTATTTCATTAACATTGATGTTTTTAAGTAAAATTGCATTCATTTCTTTTTTGGGGTCTTTATCGTAAACACCAGTTACATCAGTAGCAAATATTAGCTGATTTGCTTTGAGTTCACGTGAAAGTATGACTGCTAATTGATCTCCCCCGCATACGCTAAAACCCATGGTTTCATCAAATATCATATCTCCTCCTATAAGTGGTATCATTCCTAGCGATAAGAAACCTTTTAAAGCTTGAAAGGAGTAATCTACAATTCTCATTTTGTTTCCCACTAATATCGAAGATGCATGCATAAGATTTACTGGAATCCGCATTTCTAAAAGTGTTTTTACAATCATATTTCGATAGTTATTAACTATTGCTTGTGTTTCTGAGAGATGGATTAATTGATCTGCACTTTTAAATCCTCTGTGGAGATTGAAATTCAATACTGGAGGATGTCCATATGATCCAACGCCATGAATTATTACTAACTCCTCAATCAGTCCTAAATCTATACATTCTCTTATTTCATGTGCTACTGAATTTAGCTTATCTTCTCTTAATTTGTAGGGTGTTGATTTATCCGTTAAGAGTGAACCCCCAAGCTTTAAAATAGTAATCTTTTTCTTCATTATAAATTGTGTTGATTATTTTAAAAACTAAAGAATTGATAAGGCCATATTTGAGGAAGGAAAAACGAAAATATTGCAATCATTATAATGACAGCAATAAAAATTGTCCAATTGTCAATACCCTTAGGTGATAAAGCTTCTACAATTGTTGCAACTAAACTAATAATTATTATTGGTAAGATAAGCTTAATAATATATAAATTAGTAGCTGCCAAAGAGAAAATTAAAACCAATATCAAACTCACTAAGAACGACCCTAAAAACATTGCTAAAGAGCCAACTAATGTTTTTTCACTCCCTTTAATACCAAATTTTCTTACACCACCAAATTTACGCCCAACAATGTCCGCTAAACCATCACCACCGGAAAGACAGCCAATAACGACCAATGATGTAGGATTGAGATTATGAACGTCTCCTAATGGAACATAGAACCATACTAATGTGATGATAGCCATTATTATTGCATAGTACAATGTACCCTTAAGCAATTCTCGAGGGTCTCCAGTTCGAGACATTGAAGCTACAAAACTTTCATTTTTCATTTTCCCCGTACCAATCGATATGAATTGTATTATAAATAGAGTTGGTACTATTACTGCAAAATAATGACTAAAGACGTTCCCAGTAAAAAGAAGCCATGTGATAATATAGATTGGACCAGCAAATATATGCACTAGCTTTCGCGTGACTATAGTTGATACTTTACCACTTTTTTGAATTCTAGCATTAATTTGGACTAATAGGAATACGGAAATTAGTGATATAAAAGTTGCGATAAGATCCCATAAAACAGCTAACCCCTCGCCAAACGGATTAAATACCATTTTTACATTCCACTTTTAATTTAAATTATTAATAGTCATTAAGGATATATAAAAATTTTTCATTAATTATAAAATGGTTGGTTTCATCTAATATAAGCCAATTTTTAAGAAATTTAAGTCCTTCAAATGAAAATAGAAAAAAAAATTCTCTTTGTTTAGACAGTTTCACTATGGGCTTTCTTTAGATAATTTTAACTAAAAAAAAATTGAAAAAAAATTATATTTTTAGATGATTTTTTTAACCCTTAATTTCTTTTCCTTGTTCCAACTTTTCAAAATCCTTCTCTTGAAGTTCTCTTCTCTGAACTTTACCAGTCGCACTAACCGGCATTTTTCTTACAAATTCGATATATTTAGGTGATTTCCATTTCGCCATATTTTCTTGTGCCCACTGTTTCAATTGCTCACTATTAATATCACGATCAGGTTTAAATCCTTTTTTAAGTGTAACCCATGCTTTTACCGCTTCCCCTGACATTTCGTCCGGTATACCCGCAACAGCTGCTTCATCCACCATTTCATGATGTCCTAATAATTCTTCTACCTCTTTTGGAAATACAGAATGTCCTGAAACCTTGATTAAGGATTTTTTACGATCTCGTATCTCAACCCATCCATGTTCGTCCATAAATCCTATATCACCTGTAAGTAACCAGCGTTTCCCACCCCAATATTTCAAATTATCTTCTTGTTCTTTTTGTTCTCCTAAATATCCTAACATAATATGGGGTCCTGCACAACAAATTTCTCCTGTATTCTCAATTCCAAAACCTCCTCTTTCTTTAGTTCCATCACATATAGGTCCTGCTTCAAAATTATCAGAAGGAAATATTACCCAATCTGCACCTGGAATTGGTAATCCTAGTTTTCCAGCCTTAGTTGGCCCCCAGAAAGGAGCAATACTATGTACTGGTGAAGATTCTGTTAATCCATAACCAGCACGTATAGGGCAAAAAATTGACTCAAAAGGATCTTTTACATAAGAATGCAATGGACCTGCACCTTGTGTAGCATATCTCAGTTTCTTCCATAAATCATATTTCTTTTTAAATTCATCAACACCCATTTCCTGTACAAAATCTGTAAATCTCTTAAACCACATTTCAACTCCTGTATATATTATTCCTTCAGGAGCATCTATCTTATTGACTGCTTCGCATAGAACATCATCTGACGGTGGTTTTGGGAATAGAAGCATAATCATTCCTATACCAAGAGCAGCATTCATGACACAAGTCATACCAAAGCTATGAAAAAAGGGAATTGCTCCTATAGTTATAACGCCAGGTCCTAAATTTGTCCAAGGTTTAATCATATTTAGATTAGCACTTAGATTAGCATGTGAAAGCATTGCGACTTTAGGTAACCCAGTAGTCCCTCCAGTCATGAGATATATCGCGGGATCGGTCCAAGGATCAATATCAACCTCAATTTCTTCTGGTTGTGTTTCCTTTATTATCTTGTCCATCCAATATACTTTATAATTTTCAGTCTCATCAGGTATTTTGTCTCGAGCATTTGGGATACCTAACTTTGCTATTGTATCCTCATCTGCCGTTAAAAAATCTACAAAATTTGAAGGTATTACAAATTTTATATCCGTTTTTGGGAGAACATCCTTAGGACCAGCTATATATAGCATATCCATCATAACAAACACTTTTGCTTTAGTCATATTTAAGGAATGCAAAAGCTCCATTGGTCTATAAGTAGGATTAATACCTTGTGCAATAGCACCAATATACTGACAACCCATATAAGCAACTACAAAATTGATAGAATTTGGTAGATCAATAGCAACGACATCACCTTTTTTAATCCCAAGAGTTTTATGTAGAAATGTCCCAAAGCGTTTTGCATAATCAAATATAGTTCTTAATTTTACACGTTCTATATAT
Source organism: Candidatus Hodarchaeota archaeon (assembly GCA_048887165.1). GTDB lineage: Archaea > Asgardarchaeota > Lokiarchaeia > Sigyniarchaeales > SOKP01 > SOKP01. The sequence continues at coordinate 7,936 of JBHLJZ010000126.1, forward strand.
GGACCATACACGAAAATACATATATCACTGTCCCTTGTCTCATATAAATCAGCAGCATTCTGAAAATATTCCCACATTGGTAAAATTTCTACATCTTCAACATCTTTTAATTGTTTGGGTACTCCTTCTGGCCAATAGCCCCCGGTAAACCATACTTTGTTCTCATCTACTAAAAATTCGGGATCTTCTAAACTCGGCATCTTTATCAACCCTTTATTTAATTGTTCTTTTTTAATTTTGAGATATTATTTTAGTATTACTAAAATATATTTGATATATTATTATAAAATAAATTAATTTTGTAAAGATTTTGATTAAAATTTACATTTTTGAACAATTATGAGATTTAAAGAAAATCTCAAAGAAAAATTGGAAGGTATTATTTCTGAGGATGAGTTAAACTTTCTTCCAAGAGGTTTTCAAACGATAGGAAAAGTTATGATTTTAAAATTGAATCCAGAATTATTGTATAAAAAGAAAATTATAGCTGAAAAATGCTTAGATTTACTTCCTTCAATTAGATCTGTATTTCTAAACACAGGAAAGATTACTGGCCAATTTAGAACACCAGAAAAAATTGAATATCTTGCTGGTGAAGATAACCCTATTGTTGAACATAAAGAGCATAACGTGATCTATCGATTTGATATAACTAAAATTATGTTTAGTAAAGGCAATGTTAATGAAAGAAGGCATTTAACAACATTAATAAAAAATAATGAAGTTATTGTTGACATGTTTGCCGGAATTGGATATTTCTCCTTACCAATAGCGGTACATACTAAACCAAAGAAAATTTATAGTATTGAACTAAATCCAGATTCTTATAAATTTCTATATGAGAACATTAAACTTAATCACGTTGATGATATTGTTGTTCCGATTAATGGTGATTGCAAAGAAGAAGTAATCAAGTTAAATAAAAAAGGAATTAGCGCAGATCGCGTAATAATGGGTGTTTTTCCTGCTCCCAAAGATTATATTCAAAACGGATTAACTTTATTGAAACAAAAAGGGACTATATTTCATTATGAGGGTGTAAGAGAGAAAGAAAATTATTTGTCTCTATTCGAAGAATTTAAAGAAATTGCTGATAGAGAAAACATTAACTGTGAATTATTATCATACAGGTTTGTAAAGAGTTATGGTCCAAATTTATATCATATTGTAGTTGATATCTTTGCTAAGAGAAAGTAAAAATTAGATCTATTGATTTTTTTAGATTAAAAATTCTAAAATATTAAAAATAATTAATTTATTAATTCAATAAAAATCAAATTCAAATAGAAAAGTGATTCTTATGATGGGTCAAATTTTAAGTGATTTAGCTAAATTATCTGGTTTATCTGCTCTCATAAATGTTTTCATAGGCTTCTTTTTTGGTACAATTGTTCTGATAAGAAGCGTTAAAACTAGGCAAAAACTTATTTTTAATTTTTTTCTTTGCATCGTTTTTACATTATCACCTTGGTATTCAAGCGGATTCGGATATTTATATTGGGTTATTACAACTAATTTCTTACCGAATCAAATATATATCTTAATAGGCACTACTTTTATTCCAATTGCTATGATTGCATGGCTAAATGTATATATGACAACTTATAAGCCCAAAAGGAGGACAATAATACTCCTTTTATATGCAATATTTTCTGTAATCTTTGAAATTTATCTGTTTTATTTCCTTTTCTTTGCCCAGGGAGCACCGATTTATTCTTTACTAGGAGTTTTTACAGATATAAATAATCCAATTGATATAGATTATAAGGGATTTGTTTTA
>JBHLJZ010000127.1:0-9467 GCA_048887165.1 Candidatus Hodarchaeota archaeon
TACGTATTAATTAACTAATGAATGATTATAATCGACGTTTATTTAAATAAACTATTGTTTAAATAACAAAGCAAAAAATAAAAATATACTCATTATAAACAAAATATCAGAAATATGATTGTCCTTATTAAAAATCTTAATTTTGGTTAATCTCGACCTACTTTAAGGAAAATATCATTGCTCATTAGTAAAACTCTTAAGCCATTTCTGATCATAATCTTTTTGATGGGTTTCTCTCTGAAGGCAATAATAAGCGGCAAAATAGTCAAAACATTCAATACAATACCATATTTTTTCAGTTAGATTATATTTCATGTCTTTGTTGGACTTTCTACAATTAGGACATCGAACTATTGAATCCATTTCCGATTTTTTAAGCTCTTCTTGAGTGATCTGAAGTTTACGATATTTTTTATAACCATCATTAATGCTTGTATCGATTCTTTTCATTTCTTGGAAAAGTTCCGACCATTTAAAATGAACAGCCCATATGATGACATGCCTTAAATTGTTTCGAATCCTCTGAAAAAAAAGATTTTGAATAATAATAGCTCTATTTGCTTTCATTTCTCTTTTACAGGAAATCCATGTCTAGTCAGCACCCTGACTAGATTATTAAGGAGAGTGAAAAACCAAATGAAATTTAGACAATGGTTTGAAGCCTTTTTAGAAAAAAAAGGGATAGACGCATTTTATACCGTTATAGACACATTATCCTTGCGCTGAAATAATTTTTGATTTGTCTCTTGGACCTATTCCAAGTTTCTTTTTCTTTCTTCGAACCATCTCTACAAATGATTCGATTCGAGTCATCATACCTGCCTCTCCACTATGTTCATCCATTGTTATCTCCAAGAACGGAAGTCCAACAACTTTCATATCTCGCATAATCAATTCAGATATTAGACTATCGGGACCACATGCAAAACTAACTAAAAAAATAACTCCATCAATTTCTTCTCGACCTTCTTTAAGGAAAAAACGAATAGCCTGCATTATCTCTTCCTCATGCCTCCAATAATTACGTAGCTTACCTCCTCTAGGATTAACTATAACTGGTTCTTTGAAAATAAATTCGGGTAAATTTTCTATAGTTAATACTTCGACTCCTTGGTCTCTTAACTTTTTTTGAAAATCAAGATTAATAAATGTATCAAAGATATTATAAGCATGTCCTAAAAGTAAAAATCTTATATCACCCTTGCTCTGCTTTTTCGGTAATTTAAAAGGTAAATTTCTCTGTACTAATCTTATTGCATGATTTACAGATGCACCTTGTCGTAAAAATTCATGATATTCATCGAAATATTTTTGAGCTTCTCTATATGCATTCAAGGATGCATTTTGACTTTTCCCTAATTGTTTTCCAAGTTCAATCGCAGAGGTTGCGATAGGAAATTCCTTTACATTCACTTCAAAATTCAAAATTTTTGGTACTTCAGGTAAAATCTTTATAACATCTGGTAAAGATAAAAATTTAGGACAAAAATAAGCGTCTTTTACTTCAGCTACATAACGAGGAACAAAGATAAAATCTAAATCAGGATTTTCTCTAACTAATTTTAATACCTGACCATAATAGATTTTTACGGGAATGCATAACTCACCAAATCCGTGAGTCACCCCCTCTTCTACTATTTGTTTATTAGTGGGAGGACTTAAAATAATTTCAACATCTAACTCTTCAAGTATTTTTTTCCAAAAGGGAAAATATCTATAAAAATGAAGTGCTCTGGGAATACCTACTTTAATTTTCTTTTTCTCATCCCATTGAGCAGTCTCCATTTTGAAAAGTCCTCTTACCTTTCACGCGTCTGGAGAGTCATAAAGAATTAAATCTTTTAATTGTGCCATCATGTTCGCTGTTAATCGTTTTAATTCATCATAATCAGGTACGGGTTTACCCCAATACTGTTGATGTTCCATAAATGGTGGACCCGCTTTTAATATGCTACCTCTATAAAAACTTAACATTTTCGCATGTTTTGGGTAAGTATCTTCTGTACCTGTTATTCCAATTAGAACTATAGGCACTTGTTTTTCAATAGCTAATCGCATGGCTCCCGTATGACCTTCTAAAAGTTGGCCGCCTCCCAAATTTGTTGTTCCCTCTGGATATACAACCACTAAATGTCCCTTATCAAGAAGTTCTTTGGCGAAATTATATGAATCTTCATCATGTAAGCCCCTTTTCAATGGAAAAGCGTGATGATTTCTTACCCAAGCGTTTACAACCGGGATCTTGAAGAGCGATTGCTTTGACATTTGATATACAATTCTCCTTGGCTCATTGTAAACGATACTCGTTGCTAATAAGATTACGTCCCATTCAGAATTATGGTTGGTACAAACAACTGCAGGACCTTCTTTAGGGATATACTTCTCAAAATCAATTACCTTGTATGGAATCATAGTTTGAGCCCAATTATGCACTAACTCTCCTGAGAACGCATATACATGTTTCTGGAATTGTTCTCTTAATCCAAATTCTTCTAAACTTCTTAATAACCCATACCAGATATCATCGATTGTCCAAAGAAGTCCCTTTGTAAAGTCTTTGAACATTCTTTTAATATTGAATGATGATTGAGGTTTTTCTACATCTTGAGCAGAACCAATTGAGAGTTCCTCATCAGTTTTTCCATAGGTTCCCTCATGTAATTCAAAGATAATCGTTCTTAATTCATTTGTTAGTCTCCTAACATCTTGATAAGATACCTTGTCAATATCATATTTATTATAATATATCGGGTCTCCAACACGAGCTTTAACCTGAGTTGGTTTCATTACTAATTTTCCCTTGGGTAGTGCATTTGCCGAACCAACAATTGCCATAGGAACTATTGGCACACCCATCTCGATCGCAAGTCTAACCGCTCCAGTTTTGAATTCTCCTAATTCTCCGTCTTGAGAGCGAGTACCTTCAGGAAAAATTCCAACCCATTCACCTCCACGAATAACTTGTCTCGCTCTTTCCCATCCCATTTCGGGATTTTCCCTATCAAGTTTAAAAGCTCCCAAATTGGTGAAAAGAGTGCGAACTAAAGGCGTTTTAAAATTATCTAATTTGCTCATAAATCGAATTCTACGATGACAGGCGGCCCCACAGAAGAAAGGGTCTAAGTGTGATTGATGATTGCTTACTAAAATGCCCGGACCATATTCAGGAAACATATTACCCTTAGGATATTCTGATTTGAAATTCCATAATATCCGACATGCCGCTTTTACATAGAAATAAGCCGCCCACCATTGCAATCGCCCTTCTACTTTTTCTAATTGTAGTCTTTTGATGAGGTGGCGATAAAGATCATTAAGAGGATCGATAGGATTATATTTTAAGATTTTATAAAGTGCACCTTGGTGGCGTTTTTCATATTCCAAATCTCCTTTTAATTTTTCAAGTTCCGTTTCAGAAAGCATATCTTCATCAAATCTATCAAGATCTATAGGTTCCTTTTTTTGTAACTCCATATTTTTCAACCTTTTATGAGTTAATTTTTAATTTTTTCTGAACATTAGGTTCTGATACTGTTTTTTTTTCAATAATATTTAAAAATTCATCTAAAGAATCAATTAATAAATCTGGTTTAAATTCAGCTAAAGTTTGTCTACTACTTACTCCACTCGCTACTCCAATAGTCCATACTCCCGCTTCTTTTCCTGCTTCAATATCAGAGGGCATATCACCAATCATAATAAATTGATCTAATTTACACGATTTGTAACTTTCAAAAACTGGCCGTAACGCTCCTGGATCGGGTTTCAAAATCGGTAATTTATCTGCTCCATAAACTTCTTTGAAAATACCTAAAATATTTTCATTTTCTAAGTGGTCTAGAACATTTCTAGTTTGATTATGAGAAACTATAAATAAATCATAAGATTTTTTTAACTTTTTTATAATTTCTATTGCCTTAGGGTAAAAAGGAGCTTCTTTAGCATAACTTAAATATTTAGAAAATATCTTAGTAGCAATTTGTAATTTCTTTAAAAATGAAATTGATTGGAGCGAAGTTATGTATTTAAACATCTCATGGGACCCTAAAAGGATTTTTGGTAAGGGTAAGCTTTGAATTGTTTCCATCAATGCTCCAATTTCTTGAATTGTAACATCAATATCAGCTTTAATTCCTTTATCTCCATATACTTCTTCTATTGATTTCTTTAAGGGTTCCCTAATATCGAGTAGCGTACCATCAAAATCGAATATAATTCCGCGTATTGAACCTGATTGAAGCCGTTTTGTTAACTGATTCTCTGTTGTCATGACCATCTAATCTTTCTTTTACCTTTATTAAAAAAAATGTTCGTTTTTAATAACTATTAATTAATAGTAGATGAATTATCTTTACTTAAAGGAGTTTTTATATAAAAAGATATTGGTCATAATAATACTTTAGAAAGTATGAAATAAGTATTATGAAGATTAATATGAAAAATAAAATAGAATAAAAAGATTAAAAAAATAATTATTTTAGTTAAGCTATTTCTGAACCGCATAATGCACAAAATCTTCCTTCTCCACTTAATCTAGCTCCGCAAGCAGGACAAAATTTAGGGACATCACTTGGTATTACAACTTGTTGCTGATAAGCTTGCTGTCTTGGAGTCTCTAGAGTTTCCGATTTTGCGATATATGAAACATCTAACATATTAAGCTTAGCTAATTTGAAATAGCCCACAACTTGTAAAATAAAACCGATTATTAGCGTAATTCCGAGAAATCCCAAAAGATACATTAAAGCTGCAGTTCTTAATTTACTTGCTCCATTAATTGCTTCTTCAGCTATCCTTTTTGGGAACAGATCTCCGTTTTCTACTAAGAATTGTTTTAAATTCTCCCATGCGCGCATTTCAATAACCCCGCTAACAATAAAAAAAACCAATCCAATGATTAGTACACTAATACCCGCGAATATAATCATCCAGTCAAAGGGTAAAAATAGGTTAATAGCACTAAACACTATCATTAAAATGCCTATAACCAAAATTGGTACAGCTATTATTCGTACGACAAAACTACTTATATATTTGGATCGATATGCTGTCAGATAGGTATCATTTAACTGTAAGTTTGCTCTTTTAATGTTCCCTAATGCTATGAACATAAAAATAATTACGATTAAGGGAGTAATAGAAAGAAAACCTAAAATTGTACATATTGCTACAATTTGTATATTTTTTCCATACTGTCTAAATTCATCCAATATTCCTTCATTCGACAATCTTTTATCACCTTTCAATTTCTTAAATATATATTTTCAATAATGTTAAATTTTTAACATCTTATATTACTTGATTGAAACTAATAAATAGCAATTAATATTAGTTATATAGTCCGATTTTTGATCTTTTGAACTGACAATTTTTTGTTATGATTTTCAGTCATTTCGTTAAATAAAGTGCTAATTATAAATATAGGTGGTTTTATTATGTAAATAATAAATATTATGGGGTATTGTTATGCCTAAATTGTTAAGAAATTTAGTCTTTTGTGGTTTAATTCTTTCATTAATATTATTTGCTGCTTTTCCTTTAGTATTAAATACTAATCTTAACTTTAAATCTTCACAAACAATTCAAATTTCTAATGAGGAATGGCAAAATTTTACAGGATCTTACGAAGGAGATATATCAATAATGTATCTCGATTATGACTCAAATTCTTCCTATTGGACTGGCAATGACACTAGCACTAACATAATATCTCATAATAAATCTGTTAATAATGAGGAGTTTAAGATAAATCGTTTAGATATCTGGGCAGACAATTTAATTAATTATTCTGACACTGGTACGTTTAAAATCGCTGAAAATATTTCAAGACAATCAGAGGTAGTACAATCTTATGCATTTGCTCAAGAATTCATAGCACCTGAATCTATGATAATAGATGAATTAATGATTTATGTTAATTATAACTTATCTTCATTACCTCTACCAATTGGATTTTACTTTTATTTTGACATCTTCATGTTTGACGAGCGATTTCAAGAAGAGATAGATTGGTTTTATCGATATGAAGATAGAGTGATAGTTAATGAATGGTTAACATTTTTACCAAATTCGGAATCCTATACTGCTGGAGAAAAATATAATATTGTTTTAAGAATTTGGACAGGTCAGACTCAATATAATAATACTTTTAACTTTTGGAAAGCTGAAAATTATACTATCCCTAGTTTTAATAAGGGATTTACGAGACGTCATAATGGAAATAATTGGACTAGAATATTACAAGATGATAATAGAGATATGCTTTGTAACTTTTCTTATACACGTACTTTACATCCTTCTGATGTAGACCTTAAATTCATTATAAATAACCAGATAATTCTTCCCTATTACCAAGAAAGCACAAGAGGTGCACCAGGTTACGAAGCATATTATTCTTATACTCTTGACGCTCCAGTAAATCAAAATGTAAATGTGACAGTAGTATCTAACCAAACCCTTTCCTCTTTAGATGTATGGATAGAAATGTATTATATACATCTACGCAATGCTTCTGGAACTTATACTGTTGATAATAATAAGATTCAATGGAACATGACTTATCCGTATGAGGATTTAACTTTTGGATGGCCACCTCCAGTTTTTCTTTTTGAACGAGACTGGATTTTCGTTAATTTCTCGGATCCTGATAATGTCTTATTACCTGATGTCTATTTTGGTCCGATTGATGTGTATAACAAACCTTATTACGGAATAGTTATGTTTTTTGGGCCTCCTCTTCAAAAGGGAAATTATACAGGAATATTCAACTCACCAAATTATTGTAATTCTATAAAGACTAAAGTGAAAACAAATGATGGATTTATCGACAAATCTTCTCTAGAATTAGGAAATACTTTTAAAATCGAAGCAAGTATTTATAATCCACTTAATGAGCCAATTTCTGGTGGTTTAGGAGAAATTGCTTTCTTTTCGCCTACAGGCAATTTAATTCATAATGAAATTGGATTAATAGCAATCAATGGAATAATGAGCAGCTCAGAAATTTCGCTAACATCCGGTTTAAAGGAAGGTACCTATCAAATTAAGATTTTTTGGACAGATGGAAAAGAGGTAGCAATTTTAACAATGAATATTGAAATTGGTGATCCCATGAAAGTTGTAATTTTTATTGGGATTGGTTTAGCTATAGCTGCAGCTGCAACGCCATTAGCTTTAGTTACTCGTAGACAATTACGACAAAGAAATTGGGAAAAATCATTGAAGAATTTATTTGTACTTACAAAAGAAGGTTTAAGTTTATATGAATACTCTTTTGGAATTGAAATACAGGATCCTACTTTGATATCTGCTATGATTGCAGCTCTTACTAATTTTGTTAGAGAAGCTACGGGTAGTAAAAAATCACTCCGAACAGTTGATCAAGAAGACAAAAAGGTTATATTATATCATGGTAATTATATAACCACAGCGTTATTAGCTGAAAAAGACCTGCCAATAATTCATAAGCGTATTAGTAAATTTACAGAAGCATTCGAACTTGAGCATTCCAAAAACCTAAAAACATGGGATGGTAATACTCAAGCATTTAAAGGAACAGAAATCATTGTAAACAAATATTTTCCATTAGATGTTGAAGACCAGGTAATTCGAGGAGTCAAACAGAAATTAATTGAATTTAGAGAAAAGCTTGATTATTTAGTGAGCCCTAAGGAAATTATTTCCCATATGCGTGAGATAACAGAATTTATATCTCGATATAGAGTTATTGTGAATAATTATTATTTGGATTATTATAATCAAATTATAACTATTGCTGAGCAAAAAATTACAAATGCTTAAATTATTCTTTACTTTAAATATTTTTCTTAATCTATTTAATTATAAAAGAAATTTACTTTTTTTGGGCAATAAGCAATAATTTAAGGCAGATTTCTTATAATAGCTAAACAGCTACAAGTTTTAATAACCTTTAATTTATTTAATATACTTTATTTTATATCTCTATTAGACGCTTTGAATTTCTATTATGGAAAAAAGTAAGTATCGTTTTTACCCGATCCTATTTCTGGCATTTTTACGTGTAGCTGTTGGTGTTGCAATAGGTTTAGCTATTCCACTCTATTACTTAGATATAGGTATAGATCCAGAAATTATAGGCATTATTACTTCAGGAACGGCAATGGCTTATTTGGTTTCCCCAATAATTTTCAGAAATATGTATAAAAAAATTGGTATGAAATATACTCTTCTAATATCTACGGCAGGATTTTTAATTATTCAGATAATTCTTCAGATTTCTTTAGTTCCATTATTAGTTTTCACTTTACTAATATTTGATGGTATTGTTTTAGGAATGTTTTGGCCAGTATTAATGACTGCGATATCAATTATTTCAGATTCTAAAAAAAGTGAGAAACACCACAGCGAGAACAATAATGTAATGAAACATTATAGTTTATCATGGAATTTTGGTGGAATATTTAGCTTCCTATTAGGTACAATCGTTTTAATTTTTATAGAGGATCATTTAATTATGTTTAGATTTGCCCTCATTTTTGCGATAATTGGTTTTACTTTTGCTCTTCTATTCCAAGAGCCTAATAAAGTACTAGATAAAGATATAATCGTTCCAATCGATGAGAGGGTTAAAGACATACCAAATAGAGAAAATATCTCCTTTCCTCTTATATTGCCATTAAGTATGATTGCTGTATATGGTTTTTTGATAGCAGGCTTAGGATTAGCTTATCCAATAAAATCGGAAATATTGAATTTTGCTTTATTTACTAATTATCTTTTTTATTTCTTTAGAATGACAACACAAACAATTTCAATCTCGAAATCAATGGATTTTTCAATCAAATTTCTTAAAAAAATAATCCCATTTTCAAATTTAATTATAATAATTACCCTATTTTTAATGGCGTTAAATCAAAATATCATAATCTTTGGTATTTCTTTTTGTATTTTTGGAATATTTCACTCTTTTTATTATACATTTTCATTTAAATTAATTATTTTTCGAAATATTGCAAAAAATACTTCAAAATATAGCGTATATTTTGAGACTTTGGTTGGAATTGGTTTCTTTTTTGGGCCTATCATTACAGGATTTATAGCTGGATTTGATGAAAATATCGCATTTCATTTCTTGGCGTCTCTATCTCTTCTGAATTTGATATTTTTTCTTATATTAGCAAAAAAAGTTAAAGATAAATAAAATATGTTTTAGTTCCACATTTTAATATGGTTTTTCTATTCTTCTTAAAATTTAAATATTTCATTAGATTAAAATGCGAGACCATATTTTAAAAACCATATTAGAAATTATATTTCTTGTTCGCTTCTATGGAAAAAAATAATTTAAGTAATAGATATAATTTTAATCGTATTTTTTGGCCAATCTATTTCTTAAATGGTTTTCAGAGTATAGCATGGGGAGGAATTATTTTTCTTATTGTCCCTTTATCTCGACTTATGTGGCCAGCTGAGCCTACACATGCATT
>JBHLJZ010000128.1:0-9267 GCA_048887165.1 Candidatus Hodarchaeota archaeon
TGCTGCGGGAATTTCAGCAGATTGCCATTCTTTTGACATAAAATCTCCATGTGTAATCTCTGGATTTGTAAAAACCTCTATAAAGAATGTTTTACGCATTATAAGACCCATCATCCACATCATAATTTTCCCCTTAATTCCCTCCATGTTTGGCGGGATCAATTCTGCTACCCTCGGCCGTTCTAAATCGCTGAGTCCTATATGAAAATCAATATTCAGGGGTTTTGTTATTTCTTCTTTCAAAAATTGACCGAGAGTTTTGTTTGAAACTCTTTTTACAACTTCACCTAAAAGAAAACCAAATGTAAATGCATGATAACCGCTCCTTTTCCTGTCATCCCACCAAGGTTTTTGACGACTAAGAGCTTCTGTGACCTTTTTCCAGTTATAGAAATCTTTTATCTCTAATTTGTCATCAAAACCGGGTAATCCTGCTGTATGAGATAATAAATGCCCAACTGTTATTTTTTCCTTTCCCGATTGCGCAAACTCAGGCCAATAATCAGCTACAGGAGCGTCTACATCAATAATTTTTTTGTCAGCAAGCATCAATACACAAATTGCAGTCGCAAATTTGGATGTTGAATAAACATTTACAATTGTATCTTTTTGCCATGGTTTCGTTTTTGCTGCATCTGCATACCCCCCCCATAAATCTATTACTGTTTTTCCTTCAATGGATACCGAAAATGATGCACCGCATTCCTTTCCTGAATTCAAGTTCTTTTCAAATACTTTTTTCACTTTACCAAATTTATCTTCACAATATCCCGAAATCTCCATTTCTTATCACTTCATTTTAAGATTCGAACTTTTTTAAATTTTGTTCAATTTTCAGGTTCATTTATTCCAAAAGGTATAATATCATCTAGATACGATAATATCATTGTTAGTTCAGGCTCTTTTAGCTCGAAATTGATAATATTAAGAACATTTTGAAGAGTTATTATATCCTTTACTTATGAAAGCCTTAAATCTTCAATATCCGCGTCAAGGATAAAAATCTTGATTTTTCCTTCAGTATTATCCCAAAGAGACCAGCGTATTAACGTCAATTATAAATTATTTATTTTTTTCCAGAAATATAATATATTCGCAAATATCGTCTCCAGCACCTATTGATTTTAACATCTCTACTTGAATAGGTTTATTAAGTAAAGTTTTAAAAATTATTTTTATCCATCCTAAAGAGCAATAACAAAATGTACTACATAAATTTATAATTTTATTTCTTATAAGAGGACATCCACATTCATTACATATTGATCTAATTATATTGTCTTCTAATTTCCATTTACCGCACCAAGGAATTTGATTATTGATTTTTTCAATAATTTCTTCAATATTATTCGTCTCTTGAGAAATTTTTCTCGCAATTTTATAACTCCCTGCTATTGCGCATTCTTCTCCAGATTTTTCCATTACTTTCCTTCTTCTTTCTTCGCTTAAGTCTTCTAAACCATTAATTATAGAATTTATAACTCTACTAGACCTTTCTAATAGTGCCTTTTTGCTGTTATATTTGTTTCGCATAAATTAATCAAATAAAAATTTAAATCTTGTAAGATTCTTATTAAAATTAATAATATAATCAATTTAAAAACATATGAAATTAAAATGAAAGATGTTATAAAGAAACTTTTACTTTTCATATTTGTTTACCTTATTTATCAGAACATATTTTATATTATTCTTGTTCCAGAAATATACTCAATTCCAATTTATGTGTTATATTTACTAACTGCATATATGTTTACTCTGACAGATACCCTAATACGTTCCCTTCCAGAAGAAAAACGCGCTTCAAAAATCTATGATATTTTAATATTAGCGATGCTATTTTTATCTCCTTTCTTCCTAATAGGGGCCTATCTTGAAAACACCCTACTTATATCCCAAATATTCCCTTTATGGGATAATATTATTATCAGTTATATAGGATTCATTCTCTATCTTATTGGTGCCTTGCTAGTTCTCGTAGCACGAGTGCAATTAGGACGATTTGGGACAGCGGAATTAAGTACCGAAGAAGATCATCAACTATTTACTCAGGGCGTCTATAAATATATTAGAAATCCCATGTATTCAGGTGGTTTAATTGCGACTATTGGATTCTGCCTTGTGTTCAGATGTATCATTATTCTTAGTATTATGTTTATATATACTTTTTTAATTTACAGAATGCGTATTATTGAAGAAGAAAGAATTTTACTAGAAAAATTTGGTAAGGAATTTGAGGATTATAAAGAAAAAACTAAAAGATTAGTTCCTTTCCTTTATTAAAATTAATTCCAGAAAATGCAATTAGAGAAAATTATATAAAGTTGTTCTATAAATTATTTATATTTATTACAAACAAAATTGAAAATTTTGACTTATTTAATCAGTGACCAATTACAAAAAATAAATATTCTTTTTAACGAAGGATTATATTTTAAAGCTCTTGATGCTTTAAACGATTTCGAACAAAAAACAGATCTCAAGACTGAAGACCAAATCTTTTCTTATATACTAAAGAGTAATATCTGTTATGAGTTTGGGCGTACTACCGAAGCTCTCAAATTTGCTGAACAAGCATGTAGTATGGGTCAAGATCACGGAAATAATGTCTTATTAATTGATAGTTATATTTCGAAAGCTAAGGCATTATTAGATTTAGGAGATTTTGATGCAATTTTAGATTTAATATCAAAAGGAGAGGAGTTGCTTAAATTTCTTACTCTAATACCGCCCTCAGAATATGCTAAAAGAGATACACTCCTTAAATTAATCAAAAGTGAATTTGTCTTTAAAAAGAGTCGTAACTTAGATAAAGCTTTGGAATATGGGGAAGAAGGACTAAAAATATCTGAGACACATGACAACTACAAGGAGATCACACAAGCGTTACTAATTAATAGTTCGTTTTATTTTGCAATTGGAAACTTAGATCGTGCTATAGCATATATGGAACGGTGTCTGAAAGTTCAAAAAATTTACCGCAAAAAAGTTGATTGGAAAGTATTTAAAGATCTCGGAGTATTGAATGGCATAATAGGTAAATTAGACCTTGCTTTAGAATATACTAAACAAAGCTTAGTACTTGCTGAAGAATTAGGCAATAAAGGTTATATTGCACAATGTCTTAACAATTCTTCATTAATATATCGGCAAAAAGGGAATTTGGATCTTGCTTTGGAAGCTCTTGAGCGAAATCTTACGATTTGGGAAGAGCTTGATGATAAGATAAATTTAATAGGTGGTCTAGATTCTCTATTTACTGTTTCTTTAGATGCTAATTCTTTTAAACAAGCAGAGCAGTATTTATTACGCATGCAACAAATTAACAAACAAGTGAAAAATAAGATGTCAGATACGGCGTGTCGTGTTAATAAAGCATTATTGCTAAAAATGAGTTCAAATTCTCACGATCAAGAAAAAGCTAAAGAAATACTTCAAGAGGTTATTGAAGAAGAAATAGTTTATTGGGAATTCACTGAACGTGCTCTCCTTCATTTATGCGATATTTACTTGCTTGAATTACAAACTTACAATAATCAAGAAGTTTTGAATGAGATTAATCTCCTTATTAATCGCTTATCCGAGTATGCTGAGCATCAACATTCTTTTCGTTTACTAGCAGAAACATATGTCTTACAAGGTAAGCTAGCATTAATTCAAATGAATATGGGAGATGCAAGGCAGTTATTCACAAAAGCTGAGCGTATAGCTGATGAACATGGGCTTCACTTATTAGCAAGAACAATTTCAACTGAACATGATAAGCTATTAGAACAGCTAGAAAAATGGGAAAATTTGCGTAAAGCTAAAACACCTGTATCGGAACGATTAAAATTTGTTGAAATAGACAAAACTATTGATCACATGATGGGTAAAAGGATGATAAAACCACCAGATTTGGTTGAAGAAGATCCCATATTACTTATAATAATGAGCAAAGCCGGAAAACCTCATTTCAATCACACTTTTATAAAAAATTGGGACTACAGCGATCTTTTTAGCTCTTTTATATCAGCTTTTAATACTTTTAGTTCTGAGATCTTCGCAAAAACTATTGACCGTATTAAAATCGGGGATAATATTATCTTTATTAAACCAATTGAACCATTTATAGCTTGTTATGTCAGTAAAGGCCAGTCATATCCTGCTTTAAAGAAACTGAACAAATTCTCAGATTCCATTAAAAACAAAAAAGAGATCTGGGATGCTATAAATAAAGCAGCTAAGATTTCTCAAGAGTTAAATATTAACAGTTCACCTCAACTTAGAGCTGTGGTTAACGAGATTTTCGGTATTTTATCAATTTAATGAAGGATTGATGATTTCAGGATTGACTGTTATCTGACAAGTGATTTTATCCTCTAAAAAATACATCTGATCAAACGCATAAGAGTTAATTAGAATACGTAATTTAATTGTTTTATACTAAATTTCTTCTAGATTGTAATCCTTCGTTCCTACTCCATAATCCAAAGCATATTTTATGTACTTTATATGTAGTGGATTATCTATATCTTTCAACTTTACTGAGATTGGCTGCAGTAACTCATAACCATAGTAATCTAAGGCAATAGGATCAGTTCCTGCAAAAAGATAACCCAATTCTTTTTGTATTCCCCCATGTCTAAATTCTTGAGCCTTTACCAAAACATTCAAAGCATCGATAATAATTAAATTAGATTTTAAGATAGTGTTCAATTCCGCAATTCCTTTATGAATATCTTTGATTTTTGTGTGCATCTTTAATCTTTCGGTCTTTGCTAAATATCCAAACTTATCTTTCAGCGCATTAGTTAGTTTCATAGTGAAATGATCCTTTAAAATTGGTAGTGAGATTATAAAATCTTGTTGAAATGGAATTTCTGATACTTTTAAGTTAATACCTCGGGCAGTCTTAACTTTTTTAAAAGAATGGTCATAAAAATTAATAAAAGGAATACCTAATTCTTCACATTTATCTATAATTGGATGGTTTTCTAACTTTTTAGCTGATAAATCCAAACTCTGACCATCTCCACAAATTATTTCTGACGCGGTTGATTTAATTTGTTCATATACCGCTTCAATCATTTCAGGATGAGTTGTTGTAGGGTATGGATTATACGACACAAGATTAACCTTTATAAGAACCTTCCCTTTAATCTCATTCCTAAATCTAGGTATTAATGACGCTACAAATCTTTTTCTATCCGGATTTTTGGTAAAATATATCATTGATTCCATTTACTATTATAATGATTGGTGCTATTATATTTGTTTTAACTTATAAAATCTCATTTTTTAATTATATTTTTTTTTTTTTTAATTTTCAAGATTGGATACGTCCAAAGCTCTGATGATATCCAATCTCTTGTTTAGAAGACGCGTTAAAATCATATTGAATATACATTGCCCGTGCTCTTACCATAGGCTCCATAAAGAAAAATCTTATTGAAAAGATGCCTTCATTTCTAAAAAATGTTGGTAGAACGGTCCATTTTGCATAATAATAATTCGCTATGCACAAATCCATCCCTTTCTTAAAAAGTTCCATCTCTTCTGAGTCTAGTATTGAATTATTCTTATAGATAACCTTAGATCTTGAAAAATGGTTCTTTTTTTCAATGAGAAATGAGAAGGTATTCAGAGATTTTTCTTCTTCAAAGATGTAAAAATAAAAGGGTAAAACTCCAGGAAAGTATTTTTGATTATCTTTGAGATGAGAACTAATCCAGATTTTTGTCAGAATTCGGTATAAGTAATATGCTAGAGTAAAATATGTATATGTATTAATTATTAATAAAAGAAGGAAGATCTCTGGAAAATACATAAAAACTACTAAAAAGATTGTAATAAATATCCAAGATGTTATTAATGTAAATGAGCTACCTGCCTTTTCAACATAGAAACAATACTCCTTTCTGGATACAGGATAAAAACAAGGTATTTTGGTTGTAGTGAGTAAGTCAAGAGATACATGAATTCCATAAAAAACTATCCCTATAATCCAAACAATGATAAAGGAACGTTGTGTTACAATTGAATATATAGAACCTATAATCCCAGTTAAGATTGTTCCTATAACATAGGAATGAGAACCAGAACGGTGTTCAAGATAGTTTGATTTAAAGTATCTTCTCAATGGTGTAATAAATATATCCAGATCTGGTAAAACAGAAAAAAAGATCGCAATAGCTAAATAATCTAATGTAATGTCCTTTAAAAAAAGCATATACATTAGTGCTCCAAAAACAAAATGAGTGAAAAAATCCATGAAAAAAGTATTTTAATTATTTCTTTCTTTATTAGGGAAAAAAACACTTCTTTTTTATTTTATCGGTTATAAAAATGAGATTCATAATATCCTCTTTAAGAAATCTTTGCCTAAAAGAGACAATTTAAACTAAATCTCTAGTTTCATTCACATTATTCAATAAAGTTTTAAATCGATCTAGTATTTTCTGACCTTCTCTATAACAATTATTACATATTTTTATTTTTATTGGATCAATTAATTTTTGTGGTAATCCCCATAATTCACGGATTTCCAATATAAAAGATCTAAAATAGCGTTTTTTATACTCTTCTCCGCATATCTCACATTTAATCGTATATAACAACCTCAAATTGAAACTATAATTAAATATCTAAATAACAACAAAATATTAGAATTTTCGTCTTAGAACAATTAATCATTGCCCTTAAAACGGAATTAATTCCGTTTTTAATTTTCGTGAAAGACTTGTTTCACGATCTATTTTACTTATAATTTTTCTAATAATTCCCGAATTCTTTTCAATTCTTCTATACGTAATTCTTCTGTACCTTTATTATCTTTTGAATTGCTAGTAATTGATTGAATATTCATTGATTTTACTTTTTCCCAGATTGCTGTACGAATAAAATCAGATTGTTTTTGATGGGAAAGCTTAGCAAATTTTTTAATTATTTCTCTTTCCTTTTTATTGACTAAAAATTTTACTTGAAAAATCTTTCCTAAATTGCTTTGAATAATATGGGGAATCATTTTTATTAATGGATCAATATTATTCGTTGAATCTAATTCTATATATCCTAATAAACCTTCCTTTTCTACAAATTTAAAATATTTTTGCCTATTTATTGATTCTCTATTCTCTACTAAATCTAATCTATTTCCAATTAAAAGTACAGGACATTTAATTGAGCCAACTTCATTCCATACTTTTTTGAGGTATTTTTCATTAAAAGTTTCAGGTCTCGATAAATCGAACACATAAAAAATTGCTGATGCCCCTTTATAAAAAGATTTTCTTAAAAAACCAAATTTTTCTTCGCTAAAAAAGTCCCAAAACTGAAGTGTGTATTTGTCTTCATCAATATTTACCTGTTTAATAAAAAAGTTTACGCCTACTTTTGGTGCTACATCAGTTTGAAAAGGTTTGTCAGAATACTTTTCAATTAAAGTGGTCTTGCCGACCCCAGGTGCCCCTAGAACTAATATTTTAAAAACATCTTTAAATTTTTCTTTACTCATTTGTTTTCTTCACTCATTTTTTTAATTTTAAAGATATAATATGTACCGATTATGTACCTATACTAATAAAATAAAAATACCTTTATAAATTTATGTACTGAATAAGTACATATCAATATATTAAGAGTAAATCCCCCCTAATCTTTAAAAAAAAAGCTTGAATATTTAATATTATAAAAAAAGCTAAGAATCAATATTTAATCAAGACTTACTGTCGTATCCTCAATAATGGGTTGAAAAATTTTCTTGTCCATAAGATTAATAAATATTTTCACTTCAAGTGGATTGATTGCATCTTTATCAATCAAGTCTAAAGCTGTAAAATTAGTTGAAGTTTTTGATTTTAAGTGTTTCTTAACTTTCATTATCATATCTTTTTCTAAAGTGTTTAATTTTATATTAGGCATTTCTATTATCTTTAGTGGATATAAAAAGCGAGTCTCAAGCCTTTTCATAAATAAACGCTCAACATAGTTAAAGGGTCTGACATCACCATTAAAATCTACTAAAAATCGTCCAAATTTTTCATCAGTTTCAATTGTTGTGAGCCTTAAAGCTTCTAAAAACTCATTGGAAGGTGTCTCTTTCATGATAAAAATGAGCCTAAATTTCTTATATTCTGACATAATTATCTTTGAGTCTTGATATTCCAGTTTAATAACTTGGGATTGTTCAGAGGACCCAGTTATCTCGATCCCAAACGATCTAATCGCATTTAAAAAGGCAGAAACTAATGTTAAATCTAATATCTTCTTTTTAAATGATTGGCTAAACAAATCTAAGGAACTTACCTTATCGGTTACAATTATATATTCTAAATTTATCAAATCCTTGAATTTGCGGATTAAAAGCTGTTTTTTTTGTTCCTCCTTCATCTTTCTTAACTTATAGAAAGAATAAGTGCCATATGTTCCTCCCGTAATAACCCCACCGAGACTTATTAAAAAAATTATTAAGAAAGGATCGGGCGGGGGAGTAAAAATCGGAATATTGACCTCAAAGGTGATTAAATTGAATCCGGCATCAGTACTATTGAACCAGTATACATATGCCTTCCATATACCTTCGTTAGCATCAGACCGGATGAGATAATTAAGTACTTCCGTACTTGATGTGACAGCTTTTTCATTTATGTAAATTATAGTATCTTGAGCATCTTGAATAACAAATCCCAATTTGCCACCTATATAAGGTGGTTCAACTTCAATCTCCAAATCTTGTGCTGGTTGGAGCTCATCATTAGAAAGATTTAATATAAAACTCTTGGGAACATTTTCTGCATAGATTTCCCAATTTGCACCTTCAGTGATCAAATCACATAAAATTGTCAGTGTTTGGTTCTGAAAAACAACATTAACGTCTGAGCTTACATTTGAACCATCCTTGAAAACTTGAAGATTATTCCAATTGTCTGGAATGTCAATACTATAACAATACCAATCACAAGAATAATTTTCAAGTTCAGGATTTAAATGCCATTTATTCATAATTACATCTCCAATTTCTATGAAGGATTCAAATGTTATCTGATAATAGAGATTTATCGAATAATTGAGATTAAAATAAAGCGTCAGAGATTCATTGTTAGAAATAGGTATATCCAATATAGTGCTTTCAAGTTTAAAATCCACGTTATCAATAGTTAAGCTTCCCTCACCTTTAACGGCTCCATCAACGATAGGATACTCCTTTCCATCAATATTCACCGTTAAATTGATCTCAGAGGGAAAATATGGCTTATTGACCCCTTTATTGATCCTGTGTAAAAAAAC
>JBHLJZ010000129.1:0-8972 GCA_048887165.1 Candidatus Hodarchaeota archaeon
TCCATTAACAGAGAGAGAATCCATCAAGGAAAAAGAAATTAAAGTGGAGCCGAAAGAAAAAAAAGTTGAAGAAAAAAAACCAGAAGTCGAAAAAGCTCCCCCTAAGCCAATAAGTACCAAAGAAAAGCCTTCTTTTTCTAAAAAGGATGATATCTATATCAAATTAACAAGTTTTTTTGAAGAACTTTTTACTGGTTATAATGAGCGTTATGATAGATGGGAAAACTCGGTTTCATCCTTACTTTCAATTCTGAGGAAAATGAGAAAAATAACGAAGAAAAATACTGAAGATTTGGTCTCATCAATCAATAATTTATATGACAAAATACAAGTGAACCTTGAACAATTTAAACTTAAGCGAGATGAAGTCGAAAAAATATCAGATGTAGATATAGAGTCTATGTCAAGTGAATTTAAGAAAGTTCTTGGAATATTAGAGTTACAAGTTAAGGAATATCAATTAAAGAGATTAGCAGATGAATATGTTCATCAGCATAGATGATAAAGTCGTAGTAAGGTAATAAATTTAGTTTTTTGAATTAATCACTAAATATAATAGCGTTATGACTCCCCAAAATAAAGATCAATCACGTCCATTAATTTTAGATATCGGCAGCGATATATTTAGAATGGGTTGGGCGGGTGATGATTTTCCAGACGTAATTGCTCCAAGTGTTTATGTCGATCTTTCTGATTATTTATATACTTCAGATGTAATTGATGGTTTAGAAGATATTTACATCCAAGAGGGTACTGAAATACATTTAGTCGGGCATGAAGCATTGAAATATCGCGATATACTTAGAATTCATGAATTTAAAAAAGAAAATAACTATAATTTACTTCTTAAATTTTTTTTCAATTATTACAAACAATTAAAAATAGAACCAGAATTTCAATATCTACAACCAATTGTTATAATCTTACCATTTTTCAGTTCAGAATTAGAAAAATCTAAACTCCAAGAAGTTTTCTTCGACACTTTTAATTTTCCAGCAATTTTGTTTTTAGATGAAGGTCAAGCAATTTTATCTACGTTACAAAAATCTAGTGGTGTAATCATAAACATCGGGGAATCAAATACCTACATCTCTACAATATTTCATGGTTTTACGAATATCATGGCTCGAGACCTCTTTCCAGTTGCTGGGAAGGAATTAACAAATTATTTGCTTAATTTATTTCTAGCTAGGAAAGGATTAGGAAAAAATATGTATGTAAATAAAAATATTGCAAAAGAAGTTAAAGAAAAACTATCATTATGTCTTTTAGAACCAAATAGTGAGAGAAAACGGGTTAAAGAAGGTTTAACTAAATATGATCGTATCATTGATCTACCTGATGGCTCCCAATTAAAGGTTAACTTAGAACGATTCCAATTGACTGAACCTTTATTTAATCCCAAATTAATACATATTGATTATATTGGATTAGCAGAAGCAGTTTCTAAAGTGATAAAGACTTGGGATAGAGAAAATTGGGAAGCATTAGTATCGAATATCATTTTAGCAGGTGGAAGTAGTTTAATTCCAGGTTTAAATCAAAGATTAGAATTAGAAATAAGGAATTATTTCTCGGAAAGGTTAAAAACCAAAGTAAAAGTAGTTGCTGCTTCGGGAAGAGAAAATATGGGTTGGATTGGTGCTTCAATTCTCTACTCCAAGGGACAGTTACAAAAAGGTTGGATTAAAAATCCTAATTTAGAAAAAACTGTTACATGAAATTAGTATTGAGAGACAAAAAATAAAGCTTAAAAAATGTCAGTCGATTTAGAAAGAAAAAAGGATTTCTTGGAAAATTTTCAAAGAAATGTTATTCAAGGTAGGAAATTATTACAATCAGCAAATCATAGATGGGCAGATCGATTATTCACAGATTTATATTTTGATATAGAAAAGAATGAATGGCTTGGTATTCAAAGAAAACATCAATTAATAATGATCATCTCTAATTCATGGTGGTTGTACATAAATAGCTTAACTAAAGGTCAAACAAAGATTGATATTATTCGCTATATTGATGCATATAAAAGATTTTTCTCATTTTTATCAAAATTAGATGATTTCTATCTTTTTAATAATTTTACAACTAACCTATTAAAATCTTTTATTGGTATGGAAAAATTATCTCAAAAGGGTATTACAAAATTCATAAATTCTTTTTGTGCGAAGGTAAATGAAAGAGGGGAGTACCTTAAATTAATTGAATTACAACTCTTATTAATGTTTTTAAGAAAATCAGTAATCCCTCAGGAATTTTTTCATTTTAGTATGGAGACTCTAGGTAGGACAATTTTTAAATTAGAACCATCTAAGAGGGCTTTATTTTTATATATATTTCTAGAAAATGTTAATATCAATTATCAACTTATGGATAATTCCGACGAATTTGTCAAAATTATGAACAAAATTCTAGTAAATCGTATTCCAAGTTATTTAAAAACGGAATTCAGTAATTTAGGGAGAATTACTGTGAATGAAAGGAATTTTAATTTTATATTAAAAGATCTAGAAGAATTAATCCAATATTTAAATTATGTTGGAGAGAATGCTTGGATCCCTATTATTATTAAAAACTTATATTATAAAGTTGAACAGTTTCAATCCTTTGGAGATGCTGTAACATATATAAGAAAGTTTATAGACTATGCGATCTCCCGAAATAGGTTTGAAATAGCATTTGAGATTTATGACTTCTTAGAAGATCTATTCTTATCTAAAACTGATTTAGGTTACGATAATATTTTAATTGAGTTATGGGTTGAAGCATGCAAGAAATTCGTGGATATGAAAGAGAAAAAATATTTATTACAATCATTAGAAAAATTAAATACTCATTTAAAGACACCACAAACGAATAATCAATTATTCCACTATTTTTATACTTGTAATTTACTGTGGAAGTTTAAATCTATATTTTTTTCATTGGAGCATAGAGATTTTTGGCGTATGATGTTTTATCGAGCTCTTTATGAGGAAAATGATTATAATTTAGTAAGAAAGATAATCCCGTTCCTGGATAAAAACATTGGATCTCAAATTATTGATCCTTCTGTGTTATTTAATGATACAAAAAAATTACAAAAAGAGATATACGCTTTTAAGGATGAAGAAGATCTTTCTGAATTAGAAAATATGGAATTCATTATAAAGCAAATAATATTCAGGATAAATTCAGAGGGTTTAATTTCATATAGAATGATCTCTCAAGATAATAAAGTCTTAGCAGGGAAAATTGCAAATGAGTACTGGAATGATGATCAAATAAATGAAATCTATTACGATCTTTTCAATATCAATGACGATAAAAAGTTTGATTTTACATTAACAGAGTTTGGAAAACTATTGTACCTTTTTATGCCAAAAAAAATTAGGTACTTTTTTAAACATTTTGAAGTTAAAGCTCTAAATTTCGTACCAGAAATTTATTTTATATTAGATCAAATGGCGATTCCATTTGAAATGATTTATGATAATAATTTCTTTTTGTTGAAATATTCAATTGGATACATTATTGGTGAACCACCTTTAGGAGGAGTAACATTTGGAAATGAAGATTTAATAAAAAAAGAATTAAATTCAATAAAAAAAAGATATAATGTGTTAATTATTGAATGTATTAATTCCAAATATCCTTTAAAATGGAATGAAAATTCCAAATCAAAAGAGTTAGTATTTCCCTTTTCAGCTGGTGTAAATGAATTTAATTACATTGTTGAATTTTTTAATAATAGGGAAGAAATAGATCAGATGACAATATTATCTGGAGATTATGCGACCAAGGAAAACATTTTATCAAAAATATCGGAAAATAGAAACCATATAATCCATTTTGTGGGGAATATTTTTTATTCAAAATGGAATCCACAAGATAGTTTTATGATTACAAATGATAATGAGATATTAACATTCAACAATATTAATATAGCTCTTAAAGAAAACGAGAATAAAGAAAAGCCCCTCATATTTTTCAATTCCCAAGTATTTGATGTAAAAGGAGAAAAATTACGAAACGTATTAAAGCCATTTGGGGAAATTGCTCAACACTTCAATTATGATAATATAAAAGGGATAATTTCACGAAGTTACCCTATTTTTGATGATGAAACAAAAGAGATTAGTGCAAATTTTTATATTTATTTGTTTAAAAATTATAGTCAAGGTATTTCTCTTCTAAAAGCACGACAGGAATGTATGGCCAACAAGATGACTAAAATTGTAGAAGAAAAGTTCCAAACTTTAAGTGAAGAACAAGGTACAGTAAATATAGATTTAGAAAGTTCTTTAGCAATTTCAAGTTATATTCTTTTTGGTAAACCTTGGAAAAAACTGATTTAATTTTTATAATAACATTTTTTTACAATTAATTATTTTTTATTAAAAATCATCTTAAGAAAAGAAATGGGCAAACTTCACATAAAAAACTAATCCAACTTATTGTATGAGAATGATGAGTAAAAAATCGAAAGAACAATTAAGAAAATCAGAAGGAAATGGAGACCTCATTGAAAAAGAAAATTTTGATTCAAATAAAAATGAAGATTTTGATTGGGATTGGATATTTGATAAAGAATGGTTGAGAACAAAAAAATAATAGATTCAAAATTTATATTAGAAAAATTTGGATTAAAATCAGAGATTTATAGAGAAATAACTAAAAATCTTGAAGAAAAAATTAAAGAAAGAGCTTCTAAATATAAGACATATTTAATTCAATGGAAATCATTCTATGAGAAGATATATGGTGTTGATATTGACTCAAATCTTTTTTTAAGACATTCTTATTATGCTACAGTTCTAGGATATATCCTTGCAAAAAAATTAAGCAGTATTAATAGCTTAAATTTCCCTGTAATGGTTCAAAGATTAATAAGCGATTTTAAAGATTCCAACTTTGATGAATATAATTATTTTGATTTGAGTCTTTTTGATAGTCCTCTATTTAGTGAAATAGATATATTATTAGATGAGAGAAAATTTGCTCAACAAGACTTATTTCATGAATTATATCAACAAATTATTTTTCCAGTAACTAGGCATCGTATCGGTGAATTTTATACTTCAATAAATCTTGTTAGAAAGATGGTTGATGATCTCTACGAATTAGGAAAGAAAATACTTGATCCATCATGTGGTTCAGGTAATTTTTTAGTTGAATTAGTTTTGAAAATAATAAAATCTAAATCTTCAGAAACTCTAAAGATTAAAGCATTATATAATATATTTGGATTTGATATTAATCCCATCGCAACTCTTACTACAAAGGTTAATTTAACGATAATATTACTCGACTATTTCGAATTTAAGGAAATAAAGCAGGTCTTATCAAATATTCTATTATTAGACTCGTTGTTTCCAAACGATAGCCAAGATACTATCCTAAAAAGTAAAAAATGTTATAATAGTTTTGATTTAGTAATAGGGAATCCTCCATGGCTTACATACAAAGATTTAGGTGAGAGATTATACCAAAAGAAAGTACGTGAATTAGCAAATAACTTGAAAATTAAACCATCTAGTCAATATATTACCCATATTGAATTAGCTACAATCTTTTTTTATGCAATTCCTTACAGGTTTTTAAAATTGAAAGGAAAGATTTTTTTTGTTATAACTAAAAGCGTTTTAAATGGAGACCATTGTTATAATTTTAGATCCTTCTCTAGTTTTAATGAAATTGAAATCTGGGATTTTCCAAAGAATTATTTTTTCAATGTTGATCATATATGTTTGAAAGCTACTTATGTAGGCTTTAAAGAGAATGAAGAAATTTCAGACAAATATCCTATTATTACCAAAATCCTTGACAACAAGTTGAACTTACTAGAAACAATAAAATACACGAGTGTAAAAATTGAAAGTGATGGTGCTAAAATTATACTTCCTGAAAAAGACGTTAATATGCTAAATAATCTTACAGATAGTCCTTATAAAAAGAAATTTTTTCAAGGGGCTACTTTAGTTCCAAGAGCATTAGTATTTTTTCATATTGAAAAAGAAAATGAAACTTATTTTACAATCTCCTCTGATAAAGATATTATTTCTCGGGCAAAAAAAAAATGGAAATACTCCTTTAAGAATAAAGTAGTTGAGAAGAAATTCTGTTATAAGACTTTTTTAAATAAGGATTTGATACCGTTTTTAATCAAAAGATATCGAAATGTTTTCCTACCAATTAATTCAGAATTTCAGTTTGATATGTCTTATCTAAAAAAAAATCAAAACGCTTTAAATTTTTATAAAGAGATTAATTTGACGTACCAAAAAAATAAGAAAGAAACAAGTAAAATTGATACTCTAATTGCAAACTTAAATTATTGGAACAAATTATCCAAACAAGTAAAAAGTAAACAATTTATTACAGTTTATAATGCCAGTGGGTCAAATTTAAAGGCAGCTGTTATTAATAATGAGAAAAAGGACATTATTATTGATTCTGAAAATTACTACTTCTCTACTAATTCAATGAATGAAGCTTATTTTCTATCAGCAATATTAAATTCGCCTATTATTTCAAAGTACATTAAACTAATAAAGTCGAGTAGACACATCCATAAAAGACCTTTTTCCTTTAATATTCCTCTTTTTGATGATATGGATGAAATTCATAGAAAATTAGCTAAGAAAGGATATAAGTATCAGACAATTGTTCAGGATTTAGCGTATAATAATCCCAAGATAAATCCTGAAAAGGTTAGGTTATTTCTTTACCCTAAGTTAGAAAAATTAAATTCTTTAAGCGAAAAAATTGTTTTAAAATCTTGAAAAGAAATTCATTTTTAATTTATTAATTTGATTATCTAAAAATGATCATTTTAAAATAGAATTTTCAAGAAAGCCTATAAACGATTTTCCAAAAGTTTATCAAATGTTATTAATTTCATTTATTGAATATTAGTGAGAAAAACAGAAAATTAGTGTTTTACGAAAATTGAATTTTAGAAACTTAGGTATTAGTGAAGCCAATGTTAAGGCTTTACAGAAAATGAAGATAACTCAACCTACTCCTGTCCAAAAAGAAGCTATTCCTTTAATTCTTAATGGTCAACATGTTATGGCCCAAGCTAAAACGGGAAGCGGCAAAACCTTAGCTTTTCTCTTGCCTATTATTGAAAAAATGGAATTCCAAAAAAATGAAGTCCTTATTTTAGAACCAACCAGAGAACTAGCAAAACAAGTTAAAAGTGTTATAAGCCAGTTGAAAAATAATAAACTAAAAGCGATAACAATTTATGGCGGAGTCTCGATTAACAACCAAATAAGGAAATTAGAGAACGGAATTAATATTATCTCTGGAACTCCTGGAAGGATTATAGATCTTTATAAAAGAAGGAAGTTATGGTTGAATAATATCAAATTTATAGTAGTTGATGAAGGAGATAGAATGTTTGATATGGGATTTGCACCCGATGTCAAATATATACTGGATCAAGTTAAAGGGAATTATCAATTTATGTTATTTTCCGCAACTCTACCGTATGATGTCCGAGAATTGGTAAAAAAGTATTCTAAAAACCAATTCAAGTTTATCAATTTAAGTCGCGACAATCTAACTGTCGGAAATACAGAACAACTATTCTATATGGTCGATAGATTTGAAGATAAATTTAAGACTTTTCTGAAAGTTTTGAAAATTGAAAAACCTGAGCATGCACTTGTATTTGTTAATACAAAAAAGACTGCTAGTTGGTTATCAGATAAATTAAAGTATACAAAAAATTTTAAATATCGCGTTGATGTTATTTCTGGAAGATTATCTCAGTTTCAAAGGGAAAAGATATTAAAAGATTTTAGAGAACGCGAAATAAATATGCTTATTGCCACGGATGTCGCCGCAAGGGGCTTAGATATTAAGAATGTTTCTCATGTTATAAATTATGACGTTCCGAAATATCCTGATAATTACATACATCGTATAGGTCGAACTTCACGAATGAATAAAAAGGGAACCGCAATAACTCTTTGTCTACGAGATGAATATGAGTATTTATGCCACATAGAAGGAGTTATAAATAGGGAAATCATCCAAAAAACAATAACAACTCAAGTGGATACGAGATACCATAATCCCTTTTACTAAATCCAAACATAAACTAATAAAAATCTAACTTAAAAACGATTACTAAAATTAAATTGTGATACTTGGATACTATATTTAATTACATTTAGGTAATTTTAAATTTATAATAAAAAATCACAAAGTTTTTTGATTTACAAACTTTAATAAATAATTATTATTATTAGTTCTATAAAATTAAGCTTATATAGGTTCTTATTTATGATGATGAGAATATGTTGGAGGTGCTATTTGGATGCCATCCCGTAGAGGAGATGGAACATTGGTCTTTAAGATTTGTTTTTATGGTCCGTCGCTTGGAGGAATCATGTTATAGTATTTCACTTATATGCCTTAAAGACGACGGCATTAGAATGGGTATACAATCGAGAAGGCTTAGCTAGTGGAGACATGCAACAGATACAAGATCCTACTGGACGAACTTTATTCTTTGATCGTGTAGTTGCTAGAGTCTCTAATGTAGTATTTCAAGTTTATACTGTAGCAGGTCAGAGGCGCCATAAATTCCAGCGCCAAACTGTTTTAAAAGGTACTGACGCAGTTATCTTCACTTTCGATTCATTAATTGATCAATTTCAGGAAAATATCTGGTCTCTTAAAGAATTACTGAAGTTTTATGGTGATAAACTCATTCCACCTAGTATTGCCGAACCACCAGAAGTTCCGTTGGTGATGTTAGCAAATAAACGTGATTTAGAAGATATTGTTGAAATTTCAAAAATCAGACAAGTATTAGATACCGCTAAACTTAATCATACACTGATTTATGAGACTATTGCTATTACTGGAGTTAATGTAAAAAGAGCTTTTGTGTATGCTGCTCGACAAGCGGTTTTAAATCATTATAAAAAGCTTTCCGGTAAAGCGATGGAAAGCTCTTCTTGGTAATAGGAAGA
>JBHLJZ010000130.1:0-8968 GCA_048887165.1 Candidatus Hodarchaeota archaeon
AATTTGAGTATCAAGGTAGATTGGGTACAAATAATTTCTTGTTTGAAATTCTGATGGATAGCTCCATTATCGATGCCACGGTTATTAATTGCGAAAGTTATTCTCAGATTTTCATCAAGTAACCACATTTGTAAATCGTCATTTCTCCCAATTAAAATACCGTTTTCAATTGTAGAATAACCTAAAGGTGGTTCAACAATAACCTGTCCTCCATAAATATCAGAAAAGTCAACAAAATCCGTCGTAATAATTTCTATATCAATCGATCCATCAGATATTTTAAAAAGAGTGTTATTATAAGCCTCGTAGGCAAAAATGTTCCCATATACATCTGTTACGCCAACTACTTTGGTGGAATTTTCAATTGTAGCTATTTTATAATAGCCCATTGGATCAGTTATTGGCATTCGATAAATGTTTGTTTCATTTTGAGGAGAGTCCTCTGTAAAAAGGATAATTTCATTGTTTTTGCTATCATAATGAATTGATTTAGCCCATTCATGAATTTCATTATCAAACCACTCTGCGAAAGAACCATTATGATTAACTCGGGTGATAGTTACAGAATCATTTGATAATAAAGCATAAATATTGTTATCCACATCTACTATAAGTTTTAAAATAGGATAATTATATGGATTCTTGCTAAAGTAAGTCGGTACTGAAGAATTTATGTTATATATCGTATCTCCAATAACATAAAGGATGTTCCCATCTAACGTTTCTATTACAGTTTGAGAATTTACTGACGGAGTAAGAAATTCTGCTTCCGTTTTTTCTTTATCATACCCTATTAGACATCCTCCAGCACTCCCTGCTGCGATGAACATTTGTAATTTAGTTGACCAAGTTAATGTGCTCATTCCTCCTTTTGAAGCCATCAAAAGTACAAAAGAGTTATTTTCATACTTATAGAAGCCTCTGTTGTTACCATCTGCTGTCATATAATATAACGTATCATTATCATCAACTCCAATACCAATAACTTCTTGTGTTCCTGGAAGTCCAATTCCGGTTTTTAATATTGTTGTTTCTGAACTAGATAAATTCATCATAGAAAACGATCCTAGATAGGTTTCAGTATAATAAAGAATACTTTGATTAATGTTTAAAATAATCTGACTACAACCTTCTACACTTGCAAGGATTGTTGTTATTAAATTACCATTGGCATCGAATTTTAAAATGGCACTCTCATTATAGATTGAACCACAATAAAACGAATCATCAGTAGGGTCAACCGTCATTGTTGTTAAAGGCACTCCATAGGAATAATTTTTCAAAAAAGTGACCCCACTTGATGTTATAACATAAAATCCAAAACCATTAATCCCTAATAAGCGATTTTGGTTAGGTTGATAAATAATATCACTTAAAGACATAGGCGTAGAAACATATTCTGTGTGAACCCCAAACTCATCCATTTTCATTACTACATAATTAAGATTATCAACGTAGTAAAGATCGTCGTTTTCACCTATACATTTTGGTCCAGGGGGATGAGCAATTTCATATATGGGTAAAACATCCCAACCAGGTCGAACATTTTTCATACTTTCAGAGGAATTAACATCTACAACTAGACTAAAAAAGATAGTGTTAAACACACCTAATATCATAATAATAATATAAAATTTACTTTGTTTATCCACCATAATTACCTAATTATAATCTTTCTTAAACTATCTAAATTAATTTTATTAAAAAAATTTTTTATTAGAAAAACAGCTTTAGGTGTGGAAAAGATGATAAACTTTATTTTTTACTTTGATTTTTTAAAGACTATGAGATTTGGGTATGTAGTAAGAGATCCATCAAATCATACTTATTCTGAAATTAGAGACTTAGCAGTAAAAGTAGAAAGATTAGGATTTGAATCTGTTCATGTTACTGATCATTTTTTTAGTTTAGGAGATATTCAAAAGAAAAAGGAACCCTTTTTAGAATCTAACACTATTTTGGCTGCTTTAGCGACTGAAACACATCGAATAAAATTAGGTCATATTGTTATGTGTAATTCCTTTCGAAATCCTGCTTATTTAGCAAAAGTAATATTAACATTGGATCATATTTCTAATGGTCGAGCTTTATTATGGTTAGGAGCGGGGTGGTTTAAGGACGAATACGAGGCGTACGGTTATCCTTTTCCTTCAGCAAAAAGAAGAGTTGATGAGGTAGAAGAATCCCTTATTATTTATAAGAAAATTTTTACAGAAGATGAAACTAACTTTGAAGGGAATTTCTGGAAACTAGAGAAACACCTGAATTTTCCCAAATCAATTCAGAAACCTTATCCGCAAATTATTGTTGGAACGAATAATGGGAAAAGAATGATTGATATTGCCTGTAGAGAAGCAGATGGAGTAAACCTTGCTTATGTTATTCCACCAGATCAAAAAAGGTTTCGAGAGAGTATTTCTGTTATTAATGAAAAATTAAGGAGATATGGGCGTGATCCTATGAAATTTGAAATCTCTATTTATACTCATATAATAATAGTGGAAAACCAAGAAACAGTTGAAAGAATAAGGAAAGAGAAAGGTATCTTTAAATCTAATATGAAATACCAATTCATCGGCAATGTTAATACTATTCAAGAAAAGATACATGAAGTTGAAGATTTAGGAGTTAAAAAAATGATCGTAATAATAGAAAGTCCTGTTATCGACGATCCTATTGACTTTTTTAGAAAAGAAATAATGTAGATTTATTATTTATGTAAATAATAAACATTATTGATTAGTAATTCGGTTATTACTTACCATATAATAGAAACGAGAGATACTTCGACATTCTTTTGTAAGATTTTGAGAAAATACTGATTAATTAAAAAAATTAAGTAAGTCTCTTCACTTTATAAATCTCTCAGAGATATAAAATAGTTATGGAGAAACAAATTATAAAGCAATGTTGCGACTGTAATAAATCAATAAGTTTTGCAGAATTTCTAAGAAATAATTCATTGCTCTCGAAGGAAGCAGCTTCAGATTTATGGAAAAACCCTTTAGTCAATATTTATTGCATCGAATGCTTTTTAAACAGACCAGAAAGACCTTATAGAAAGAGAAAAAGATTTTATTTATATTATCAAAATAAGTTTTAAGTTTGTAGATTTATAAGATTTAGAATCTTGGAATAATCATATCATTAATTTAATTTTAAAAACAAATTAGATATGAAAAATGGAAGAAATCAATTTTACTCTAGTCATTATTTCTGGTTTAATTGTTGGAATTTCGCCATGTATTTTATTAATGTTAAGTGTTTTTGGCTCATCCTTTCTACTTACAGAAGCTAAAGCAAAATTCTATAGAATTTCTATAGGATTGCTTATAGGGATGATTTTAGCTTATATCATTATGTCTATAGCATTTTTATATTTTATCTCATTATTTGAATTTTTTTTACTTTTCAGATATATATTAGCAACAGTAATTATTTTTATTGGGATTTGGCAAATTATAGAATGTAAAAAAGAACAGAGTCTTATTTTTAAAACACCAGAGAGTGTTAAATTGCTGTTAAAAGATTTTATTGAAAAAAATTCTGGAACCTATGCGTTCTTAGTTGGAATTACTTTTGTATTTGTTAAAATCCCTTGTTTTGGTGGTGCTTATCTCACATTATTATATAATCTCCAGACAGATCCCTTACTTATTTTTTATATCATTCTATACATCTTTGCAATGATTATTCCCATAATATTAATACTAATTTTAATAAGAGTTGGGATAGAATCATCAAAAATAAATGATTTCAGATTAAAATATCGTACTTATTTAAGAATGATAAATGGAGCTGTATTGATATTATTAGCGATTTTGCTCCTATTTATATAAAGGTTGATGTTATTCAGGAAAATTAAATTCGAATTCACGGAAACATTTACCACATTCATTCATCATACACCCTTTAACTTTAGGATTTATCCGATAATTAATTCCCAATTCATCGAACCAACCTTTTAGCCTTTCAAATATGCCACATTCATATTCTTCGATATAACCTAACCGTTTCACGCCGTCATAAGCAAAGCAACGATTCATAGTGAATCTAAACTTATTAAACATAGGGTATTCATATGAAAAATCCATAAAATCAGCCTTTACAATTTCAAAAATCCCTTTTACTAGTTCTTTAAATTCTTTAAAATTTTCAATTTTATCAACACCAAATGCTTTCTTAATCCTTTTCATCTCAATTTTAGCCATAGATTTCACAGCAGCTCTATTGATTTTATTCGTATTTTTTATTCCGCATTTCATAACACAATGAAAAAACCACATTCCATCATGAGTCATCCAGTTTTTTATAAGGATTTCCTTTATATCCTTCCAATCTAAGGATTTATTAATTACTTGTTCCAATTTCTCACCCTTACTGCTACATAGCATTGATTGGCACCATCCTTAATACATGATAAACATTCCTCTTTAACATCTAAACCTAATGCTTTATACCATCCTGAACGCATAGCAAAACAGCCGCATTCATAATCGTCTGTGACTTTTAGCTTTTTTACTTGCTCTATAACAGCACATTTTTCAACTACTCCTAATAACTCATGTTCAGAAACATACTCAAAACTATATGACATTGAAGGCGGTGGATAGTAAAATTCCATGGCAGTTATACAAATATTATAAAGATCATTAATATTTTCTACTTTCGGTAAATTGAGAGCATTAATCAATCGAAACATCATTACTTTTCCCATTTCTGAGATTATCATCTTGTTTAGTTTATTTCCTTTTTCCCACCCAAATTCTCGAACTATTGCCATTTGGGCTCTAGCATCGTGAGACATCCAATTCTTTCTAAGGATTTCTATCTTACTTTCATTAGATAAAGAATCTATTAAATTAACTCTTTCTATCATAATAAACTAGTTTATATAAAAACTTAAATTCATTTTCGATCAAATACAACTACTTTTAAGTTGAAAAAGTATTAAAATCCAATCTTTAATATATATCATGTAGTTAAATAAAATTAAATAAACTAAATTTAAGTTGAAATAATTATTGAATAAAAATTCAGATGAGATACTGGAAGAAATTAGAGAATTTCTGAGAAATGCATATCTTACTACTTATGAGGTAAATACATATTTGAGCTTATTATATTCGGATGACCTCACTGCAAGAGAATTGAGTGAAGCATCAGAAGTTCCCATCGGAAGAATATATGAAATTTTAGAGGAATTAAAAAATAAAGGAATGATAACACTCCAGGATTCAAGGCCAAAGAAATATAGATCTATTCCTTTTAATGTTGCATTTGAAAATTTAATCTCTTTTTTAGAAAGCAGGAATAAAAATAAAATATCTTACTTATACAACCAAGCACATACTTTAGAGGAGAGAATTTATGATTCAGATTTATTAATTAACAAAGGATCTTCCAAGACTTTCTGGTCCACTTCATTTGGAGCAAAGTCAATATTATTACTTTATTCAAGAACTTTAGAAGAAATTCAGAATGAAATTTTAATGACCGGTTTTTTAAATGAAAATACAATCAAAGTCATTCCATATGGAGATCTAATCTATAATGGAATTTATAAGGCTTTACAGCGCGGAGTTCAAATCAAATATTTGTGGAGTTTCGAATACGATAAACGGCCTTTATCAGAAGATATTATATCTAATGCTAAAGAATTATACTCTAATTTATTAAGCATTCTTGAGAAATTGTATAAGTTATCTCCAGAGAAAAACCGATTCGAAATGAAATATATTTA
The DNA here is from genome assembly GCA_048887165.1 of Candidatus Hodarchaeota archaeon. Classification (GTDB taxonomy): domain Archaea; phylum Asgardarchaeota; class Lokiarchaeia; order Sigyniarchaeales; family SOKP01; genus SOKP01. Next base: position 5,744 of record JBHLJZ010000130.1, read on the forward strand.
TACAAGAATTCCATCATACTACGATATTTTTGATAGAAAACGTATCCTATTTAAATTACAAGATCCTTCCAAATCTTATGAAATATTCTCATGCTTAAACATTTTATATCCACATCTAGCTGAAGAATTAAGAAAAACTTTTCTAAGAGTTTGGGAATTAGAAGCTATGGAATGATTAGAAACCTTTCTTTTTATTGATTTTTACTCCTTTTCGAATTTATTAGATTATAGAATCGCTCTAATAATTCAATAAATATTATCTTTAATCTTTCAGTAGATATTGCTTATAATCTGCTTTTGTGGCTTTTCTAAGGCTTTTTTCAGCTCCACAATTTTCACATAAAACTCCCATAAAGCTAGTATATTTTGAACAATTTTCGCAAAAATAGGGATTCGCTAATTTAAAATCTTTATATTTAAGTGGTTGGTGCTCTATTTCCGTCGATATTGAGAAAGATTCAATTAAAATAGCGAGTAATCCTGTAAGAGTAACGGCTATTGGAATTACTAACATCAAGATGTAAATTGTTAAGCTAAATTCTGGAAAATAGAATAACAATATTAATAATATTAGTTCAATTGATATATTTGTAAACAATAAAATCAAAAAAACATGGGATCTTTTCACAGGCTTTTTCTCTTTTTTTTCTAGCTTTAAATACATTTCTTTATGCCATCCAATATATGCTATTATACTACCGATAAAAACTACTAAAAATCCTACAATTAATTCAGCTAAAAAAAAACCTAACCTTATTATTGAAATAATAGCCACTGCTCCATACGACATCCCGATAAATATATATCGCTTAGCACTATTTGGGCCTTTATAATACGCTAACATTACCCCGACTATTCCTATAGCGCCAAAAATTGAAACATATAAAAATCCTATTCCAAAAAAAAAGCTCCGATATACACTAGAACCTAGAATAAAAATTCCTCCTATTAAACTTATAAAAAGCCCGATTTTGGTAATCTTTTTCAAGGAATACCCCTAATTTTACGTATAATTAAACAAATACTATATTCTTGTATGTATACAGATTGAGTTTTTTTTATTTAAACCTTGTGAACATAACTGATATTAATCTTCTAATATCTTTGTTTAAAAATTATTTTGAATATATTTTATAAAGGTAATGAGAATGAGAAAGCACCCTAAAATTAAATATCTGAATTATCGACACCCCGAATTTCTTCAGACTATCGATATTGAAGAAAATAGAATTGTAAGATTATTTTTAAAATACGATTTCAAAAAGATACAACATTTAAGGCAATAACTTGTCTTGATTAATTTTTTTAAAAATTTCTTAAAAACTAGCTATTTTTTAAATAGTGGTAAATTAATTGTTTTTTGTATGAAATTAGATGATGTAGATCTTGAAATTTTAAAGATCTTAAGTGAAGATGGCAAAACAACTTATCATGCAATTGCTGAAGAATTAAAAAAATCTCCAGTTACCATAAAAAAGCATGTGGAGGAATTAGAATCGGATGGTATAATCAAAAGCTACGGCGCGCAAATTGATTATGAGAAGTTAGGGTATAATATAATTGCTGTTATTGAAATTACTATTTCAAAGGGAAAAATGTTAGACGAGGAAAAAAAAATATCAGAAAATCCACATGTTTTTGGAGTTTACGATATTACAGGAGATTCTGATGCTTTAGTTTTTGCTAGATTTAAAGATCGTAAAGAACTTAGTGCCATGATTAAAGACATCCATAAATCCCCAAATGTAGAAAGAACAAATACTCATATTATCCTTAATATTATTAAAGAAGGTACTTCCTTATCTGAATTGCTTGAAAAGGAACAAAAGTCCTGAATTCTAGGAAAATTTGATTGAAGATTTACCTTTATTATAAAAAAATTTGAAAAATAAAATAATTTTAAGATCTCTTTCGTTTTTTGAGTATAATTATTAATGTTATGCTTATTAAACCAGTAAATATAAATAGATTATATCCTGGAATTCCAGGCGTTTCTTCTACCGCTTCATATATTTCATAATTCTCAAGGGGTTCAATCAATGGATAATAATCTATGAGATAATTGTCCGTGGTATGGGGATAGATTGCATAAGGCTGATCTGCAATTCCATCATCATCAATATCTCCAGCCTGCTCATAATTACTCCAATAATTGCCAAGATAACTAGTATAATTTGTGCCCTCATATGTATATGTAAATTTTTTTTGCGAATTATATGTATTGTATGAGTACATAAAAAAGATATTGACACTACTAGTTATCAAACTGTTAAGATATAGAATATTGTTGCTGGAGTATTCTAAACGGATACCGCGAAAATTAGTAACTTTATTTCCTGCTATTGTATTATTATCGCTATACTCTAAATGTATTCCATAATCATTAGCGTCTATAGTATTGTTAATTATTTGGCTATTATTAACATACAATAATTTAATACCAGCATCGCTGACGATTCCTGTATTATAGAGCGTGCAGTTTTCGATTCTGAAATAAACATTAGAATTTTCAATTATAATGCAACTTCCCGAACCACCAGCATCGATTTCCAAATCTTCTATAATATAAGGTTCGGAATAAGTTCCATTCCCCGTACATATTCCCGCAGTCCACGCATCCGTCCAATTATTATCAATGTGAATTTTTTCTGATAATGCTGAGGCTTTCACTTTTTCATTAATCGAATTAAAATTAACATAGTCTCCAGCATTATATTTTGAATTATTACTAACTAGAATTGATGGAGCGAGAGTAAATAGTAAAATCATAACGATTTTTATTTTTATCTTCACATTTGACTTCATTTCATTTTCAACAGTTAATTTTTAATTCTAGGAATAGTTTTGCATTGTCAAATTATATACTTTTTGATTTTTCTTTAACTCAAATTGAAAACGTATAACCAATCTCGCAATTTTTTAGTTTTATTACTAAATTTGTCGGGACTCTTATCTTAAATCTTATATATTTAGTAATTTAAGTAAACAAATTGGTGTGAATAATAATGTCTATTAGCAATTTTGATAAAACTGAAAATGTTTTAATAAAAGATTTAGATGATATAAAGCTAGAACATACGTTTAATCTTTCTGATTTAGTCGTTCCTTTTTCTAGATTTTTTAAAAATGAAACCCCGTTAGATATTTACACTGGGAAAGAGAAAATCCCGTTTCATGAAAAAGATTCGGAATTTAAAAGTATTCTTATTCAAGAATTTCTATAAT
>JBHLJZ010000131.1:0-8961 GCA_048887165.1 Candidatus Hodarchaeota archaeon
TCATAATATATTTTAACTCCTTCATTATCAAAAAATGGCATTGTTATTAATCCTCATAAATTCTTTAGATCAAACATCTATCATTTTAAAGATTGGCATAGACTGACTGACATATTATTATAACTCTTTTAGATAAGAGTTATATAATACAATTTTAAATAATTCAAACTGATATAAAAAGATCTTAAAAACTTGAAAATTCAAGCCTAAATCTTATTAATAAAATGTTACAAAACATCATATATATATTAATAACTAAAAAGTAATCCTTGAAATAAACTTTCATTGTTGTTAGTTCAGTAATGAATTATTTCTAAATAAAATGGAAAGGAGGTTATAAATAAATGCCAGATAAATATAATGTAGACATTACTTTAGGTGAACTTCTAGACGATGAAGTTTCTGGGAAATATCTAAGAGAAACTTTAGGAGAAGAAGTTATTGATAATCCTCAAATGCAAATGGCGATGGGATTTTCATTGCGTCAAATTCCTTTTGTTTTATTAAAGAATATTTTTTCTTTCTCTATTTCGTGAAAAAGAATTTCTAGATCCCACCACTTGCCAAACATAGTTAATGCCGTGCTGGGACAAGCTTCTACACAATCTCGACAACTATTACATATGCTTCTATTAATATTTAAACCATCCTCTTCAAAAAGTAAAGCTTGTTCTTGACAAGCTTCTATACAGCTTTTACAACCAATGCATTTACTTTTTATCCATTGAAGTTGAGGTTTTTTTGGAATGGATTCTGGATTATGACACCACACGCAATTTAAAAGACATCTATTAAAAAAAATTGTTGTGCGAATACCAGGACCATCCTCAGTAGCCATTCTCTCAATTTTAAAGATTAATCCTTTAGATTTTGATTCCATTAAACATCATTTAAGTTAATTTTAAAATTATATTTTATTACATGAAATCCATTTTTCAAAATATTTTTTAATAAAAATTTTTCCACAAAACACCTCTTCCACAAGAAAAAAAAAGGGAATGATCTAGAAAAGCTAAAAACAAAAGATCATTCATTTTCTTTTAAAATATTATTGAGGGTTTCTATCGCATTTTCTTTAATCGATTTTGATGTCATTTTTTTTATGGTTTTTGCCATCATTTTATAAGCTCCTGAGACTTCAATTTCTATTTCAGCAAAAACACCCATACCAGATTCAGTATCTTCAAAACTTAGGGTATAAAACGTTGTACCTGCAGATGGAACAACCTCAAATCTCGTAGAACGCTCTGTTCTTGGCCCAATCTCATTAGTTGATATCTCTACTCCCCGAACCACTGTAGTATGTTTTCCAATTGCATCAAAAAACTTATCTACTACTTCTTGAAAATTGACCGGGATCTCTTTTATTTCAAAGATTAATTCTTTTTCTTCGGCTTCCTCCTTTTTCTTTTCTTTACCAGTTACCACGACTCTTACGCGATCAATGTTCTGGACGCGTGCATGAGGAGTGTTTGGGTTGCCTTCTCTATGAGAGCTTACACGAATTACCGGGAAATAAGCGCCAGGCTCGGAAAAAGTATGAGTAATTTTTACTTCTACGTGAGTACTCTTGGTGTCTTTGAGGTTCTCATTTATTGGATAGTCCCCAGTACCCTCGAAGTCCCACTCTGCATCAACTATTGAACCCGCATTCGGTGGTATTTCAATCACTGCAGAAAACTTAAGTTTTTTCCCGACCTTGACTTCTGCACGCTTACCTCCATTTACTTTAAGATTAACCACTGGTTGAATCCCCTTACGTTCCGCAGCAGTCGGAGGCACTTCTACTTGGGCATCCACTACTTTGTATATAGTACTTGCTGGAGGTGCTATGCCATTCTCGACCCATGCGCTCAAATCGCGTAATGCCTGTTGCAAAACACCAGCATAATTGATAACTCGTGTCGTTATTACTGGAGGAGTATCAAACTGCGTGACCACAGGTGGTACATGCATTGCATGGTCAATGTACCAGAGCCGGTAGTTATCGTTAAATTTATCTCCCAATACTTCTTTTATCCTCGAGCGATACCAGTCGGCACCCCATGGATAGGCGATTTCGTCCATCAACATCTCCACTACAATCATCTTACCATCAAATTGACCGCTTAGGAGTGCAACAGTACTCTTGGAATAACGACTACTTAATAGTTCGGCGCGTTGTGGATATAAGGGTTTACCATCATCGTCTCGGAATTGGTCATAACCATAATAATCAGCTGAAGGAATTTGGTGACGATGGTAGGTTTGAGCAGCGAGATAAACAGAGTTATCAATCTCTACTTTGTCACCTGCTTTAACTTTAGCTAAAGTTTGGAAGTGTTCCTCTCCAAAAGCAATCATTACGAATTTTTCAAATGCTCCAGCAATATACACTACGCAACCCTCAGCTTCACCATTTTTCAAGATTAATGAGGCACCTTGAAAATCTGCCTCCGGCAAATCTTCCATTATAAACCCTGCTGGTACTTTTATTTTACTAACACTCCCAGCGGATAAAGTTATACCAAAACCCATTTCCTTTAAATCTTCGGGCCAGATCAGTTTGCTAATTTTTGTCTCGTGGTGTACTCTGGCATTTAGGAGAGATTCAGGTGGGTTTGCGCCGAGATAACCCGGTTTATTCCAGAAATCCTCAAAGTAGGTGGGGTCCCATTTGACCATTTGATCAAAGAACATAGTTAAAACTCCCGTATAGCCAAAGGCTATCCTTCTGTAATTAAACCAAGCACGTGGTGGAAATCCCATTTTAGTCACTTCAGTGAGTGCCTCCCGTTCCTCGTCATTTAGGCCAGCATACATATCACCACTACCACCTGGTTCCATTGCATCGATGATATTGGGCATTTTATCTTTTAATATACGCATCGCATGAGCTTGCACCGTAAAATTATTAGGTATAGCTATTGGTGTTGCGTGAATAAATGGTACCGCACCATCCCAAACACCTTCCGTGTTTTCCACACAGGCAATTGTTTTAAATGCCCCACCGCTACCACCATAAACATAACCATAAGGGCGATGGGGACCGTAAAATTCGGAAGCCAAAACGCGCGAATACTTCGCTACTGCTGTACTGGTTCGATAAGCGGTGATAGTTGGATCATCACCTACAAACATGTTCAGTCTCCCTAGATTTGATTCTACAAGATATGCACCACTCTCGATGGCAAAACCTAATGAATAACTAGGATTGGGATATTCTGGATTCTGAACAGCATTCTCGTTCCCTGATATCGCCATGAGATACTGGAAAAATCGTCCTTCATATTGCTCCTTTGGAGGGAAGTAGATTGAGAATCGGGCATCGGTGTTTTTAAAACCACCATGTACGTATCGATGTCGTACGGGTTTATCCCGCCATTCATCGATATCTACATAAGGTTCGGTGAATAGAGGATCGCTTGATTCAGTTGACTCATTTGTTTTTATAATTATACACCTTTTTTTTTTTTTATTTAGTAATAATTTATAATTCTTTTTTTAAAATAAAAATCGTCTAATAATATTAATCACCATTGTTAATAATAATTTTATAAAGTGAACCCTACTATATCCTTAATTACAGAATAAATGTAATACTCTTTGTAACAATGAATGATTTTATTACTATCAATGGGAAGAAAACTCAAATTTTAAACGGAATTTTAGATTTAGGATGGAAAAAAATAAGTGATCTTTCCAACATAGTGGAATTTGAAAAAATTAAACACTTAAAAGGATTAATTCTAAGGGAAAACGACTTAAAAGTCATTCCAGATTCAATTAGCCTTTTATCATCACTCAAAGTATTGAATATAGCAGGTAATCAGCTATCTTCTTTACCAAAATCTATTGGAAAACTGATTGCACTTGAAACATTAAATTTAGAATATAATCAGTTAATTAAGCTACCTGAATCTTTAGGGAATCTTTCAAACCTTAAAATCCTTAATCTAAGTAATAATAATCTAACAGCACTTCCCGAGTCAATTGGTAATTTAAAGTCTATAGAAGAACTAAACTTAGAATATAATCAGCTGAATGCGATCCCGGAATCCATAGGTAATTTAAAATCCCTACAAATAATTCGCTTATATCAAAATGAAATAAAAGAATTCCCAAACTCAATAGGCAATCTAAAAGCTCTAAAAAAGTTAAATATTCATTATAATCCTTTAATTGAATTTCCAGATTCAATTGGAGGATTGGAAAAGCTTCAAGTTCTTAAGCATTGCCAGGGTAATATTGAGACAATTCCTGAATCTATCGGGAACCTAAAAGAACTTCGTGTAATTGTTTTAGAAGAAAATCATCTTAAAAAGTTGCCTGAATCTATTGGAAATCTCATCTCTCTTCAAAAATTAGATTTATCTGATAATCATCTGGAGAATTTACCTGAATCCATTGGGGAATTAAAATCACTCCAGTATTTGAATTTAGCGGGCAACAAGTTAACTGAATTACCACAAATTTTAATCAACTTGATTTCACTTAAAGAATTAAATATTTTGGGTAATCCTCTAAAAGATATCCCCAAATGGATAAATGAATTAAAAAATCGAGGAGTTATTATCTATCATTGAAAATACACTTTTTTTTTTTTTTTTTTTTTTTTTTTTTATTATTATCTATCATTGAAAATAGCACTAATAATAAGAAAATAAAAATAAAATTATTTAATTATAGATTATACAATTATTGAAAGTTTTTCCACTTTTCTTCTAGGTTAGGATCTTTTAAAGTCTCCATGACATATTTACCAAATTCTTCACCTGTTGCACCTGTATCTCGTCCAGTTACTTTCAACTTTTTCTCATAAATTGCACAAATATCTAATGCCATCTCAAGTTTCTTAGCCTTTTCTATAAAGCCGATATGATTTAAGAGCATGGCAGAAGCTTTAATTATACTTGTTGGATCTGCATATTTAGTCCTACCTGTTTCAACCATACGTGGAGCGGTACCATGTATAGCCTCGAACATTGCATAACGCTTCCCGATATTTGCACTACCTGCTGTACCAACTGAGCCTTGAATCTGAGCTGCTTCATCAGTAATTATATCGCCATATAAATTTGGTGCCACAAATACTCTAAATTCTTTTTGGCGTTCGGGATCAATTAATTTTGCCGCCATAATGTCAATATACCAGTCATCAAATTTAATTTCTGGATATTCTTCTTTAGCGAGCTTTTTAGCCATATTTAAATACATTCCATCTGTGGTTTTAACCACATTTGCTTTTGTAACTAAAGACACTCTATTTGCTCCTGTCTTTTTAGCATAATCAAAAGCTAACCGCAATATTCGATCAGTACCTTGTTTAGTGTGTACACAAAAATCAAAAGCAAGATCTTCTGTTACACTTATACCCTTTGAACCTAACACATAAGCTCCTTCAGTGTTTTCTCGGAAAAACATCCAATCAATACCTAATTCAGGAACTTTTACTGGACGAACATTAGCAAATAAGTCTAACTCTCTCCGCATAGAAACATTTGCACTTTCTAAATTAGGCCATTTTCCCGAAGTTAAATCTGCTGATGATGGTGTGTGGGTAGGGCCCTTCAAAATCACGTGACATTGCTTCAACTCTGTTAATACATCATCTGGTATGGCTTTCATTAATTTGGCTCTATTTTCAATTGTTAACCCTTTAATATCCTTGAATAATATTTTACCACTTTCGACTTCTTTCTTTAAAAGGAATTTCAAAATGTTTTCAGCATGTTTAGTGATCTCAGGACCAATATAATCTCCACCAGCCACACCTATAATTATAGGCTTCAATATAGAATAATCGATCCAATCTGCTCCCTTCTTTAGATTTTCGATTCTATTTAATTGTTCTCTCACAAGTTTTTCAAAATGATCTTTCGCTTTTTGAACAACATCTTCCATTGTTTAATTCCTCTATATTTTTTATTTTTATTTTTACTCTTTTTGAATTATTTTTTCTATTTAAAAAAAATTATGATTTTAACTTGAAAACAAAATTTCATCCCATGGTTGCCTGTATAAGCCAGCTCTTTGACGTTTTTGGTCAAACACATGCCCCATCATTCCGATTGAACGACCCAAGACGAATAATCCATTTAGGGCTTCACTATAAATTACATCTTCAATTTCCTCAGGAGTAAAATCTAGGTTTTCGAGAAGATCTAAAAAAGTAATTCCAATACAACCATCCACATTTAGTATTAAATTATTTCTTTTTGTAGTTGTTAATTTTTCAACTTCTAAAGCAAAATCAAGATGAGGATGTCTCTTAAAATTCTTAAATACGAATTCCTTTAATAACTGAACTCGTACATCAGGATTTTGAACAGATTTAATTCTATGACCAATTCCAGGAATATTAATCTTTACTACATCTTTCATATATCCCACAAATTCTTGAGGGGTCATATCTTTTTGTAACGCTTCTCTAATGTATTTTGCAGCATCTGATATAGCCCCTCCAAATCGAGGACCTATTGTTAAAATTCCGCTAGCAACAGCGGACATGAGATCTTTTCCTGCTCGAGCTGTAATAATTGCATTATGAGCCCCTGAAACAGCAGGTCCATGGTCAGCAGTTAATTTTATCACCATTTCAATAAATTGTTGAGCAAACTCTGGTAATTCTCTCTTAAACCATAGTAGACCAATAACGTATCCTATCGATTTATTTTCTTGTATAATTTTATCGAGCCCAACTCCAGCAAAAGTTGGAACATCACCTCTATCATCTGAAATAGTTACAACAACATCAGTTGGTCTTCGAACTAATCCTAATCTAGTTGCTTCATTAAAATCCATAGGTATTTTAGGTGGTTCCACTTCTTCTCTAGTTTCAATTTTTCCATCTTTCTTTAGTTTCTCGAAAGTTGTTTTTATTAATTTATCAAAATCTTCATAAGATTCTGGAACCAATGCACCAGCTTCTTTAAGTGCTGAATTTTTAGCCTCAGCCGTTTCTTTAGAGGTTCCCGCCATAGCACCTGCATGCCCAAATTGAAGACCTTGTGGTAAAATTTTAGCTGCTGTACCAGTAACCCATATTACAAGCGGTTTAGTGATCTTTCCAGTTTTTAATGCTTCAACAATTTCATATTCTTCTGTGCCTCCAATTTCTCCTAAACAAATTAACATCTTAATTTTAGGATTTTCTTCATAACGTAAGAGATGGTCGATTAAACGCGAACCAGGATAGCGATCGCCGCCTATAGCAATAGACTCATAAACACCATCAGTAGTTTGAGCAATCATAAAGTTCATCTCATTAGAGAGTCCTCCTGATTTACTTACAAAACCTACAGAACCAGGGCGATATAATTTTGAAAGTATAATATTTTCAAGAGTACCTGCGGTATTAGCTATTTTAAATGCACCAGCCTTTATTCCTCCTACAGTTGCGGGACCTATAATAATTTTATTTCGTTCTTTTGCAATTTTATTTAATAACTGACTCTGTCTTTCTGGAACACCTTCAGCAATAATAACTACGACGCGAATTGAATTTGATTCAAGAGCATCCTTACTTGTATCATAAGCAGACCTAAATGATGCAAAATTTATCATAACATCAGCATTGGGATGCTTCTTAACTGCTAATTCAATTGTTTTATAAACTGGAATAACAACTTCTTTACTTCCCCAAAAAACCTTATGATAATCAATAGCAGCTTCTTGAGTGGGGCGGATTATTGCTGCAACTGAAGGCTTTTTTCTTCTACAAACATAATCAAAATCAAGCATCCTTTGAACTGGTGCTGCTTGAAATCCGTATATTATAGCTTGCGAATTTTCATCAAATAGCTCGTAATCTTCCATTTAATATTCCCCTCCCATTTTTTCAATCATTCTTGCAACTGGACGTGTCATACTATTATAACGATCATAAATCTCAATCGGAATACCAGTCTCCTCTCCAACTTTTCTCATTAACTCTAATCCTTGTTTCTCATTAGGACCACCTCTACGTACTAAGATCTTTACCTTTGCTTTTTTCAATTTATCAACAGAATTTTTTATAGCACTAACTATACCTCCGAAAGTTGCTTTTACATCGGTAAAGTTAGCAATTCCTCCTCCGATTATTAAATATTTCTCCTTACCTTTTGGATCAGGATTTTCAGTGATAATATCAATTAATGTTTGAGCATATATCTGAGTATGTTCTTGAGATGGATTTCCCGAATATTCACCATAGTTGCCCAATTCCTCGGCAAATCCAAGATCTGCTATAGTATCCGTATAAATTACAGAAGCACCTCCACCCGCAACCATAGTCCAAACATGGCCCTCTCGATTTAAAATAGTTAATTTTAGCGAAGCACCAGTTTTTTCATCTAGATCTTTTATTTTTGCTTCTTCAGGACTCATTTTCTGACCAAAACCAGCTGGAAATTCAATTGGATTTTGAGGATTACCCCATGTATCAGGATGTAGAAACGCTGCTGTGTCATCTAATCTAGCTTTAACATCTAATGGGACAATTTTGTTATCATTCGTAATCGCAAATGGATTTATTTCTAGAAAGGTAAAGTCTTGATCAATAAAAACCTGATAAAGTCCTTTAATAAATGAAATGATCAAACTTTCAAGTTCGCCTAAATTTGGGATTTTTCCCTTTAAATCGAAAGTCTCAATATCTGTTCCAATTGGAACTAGAATATGCGTAACTTTATCCCAATTTTCCTCTATGAAAATTCCTCCTTCAAAACTAAAATGAATGACATCATTGTCCCTTTCAGTTGTAATTGAGACATAATATTCCTTTTCATGAGGAATAAAGGGTTCTACTAATAATCTTTTTAACTCTCCTCTTACATTACCGATTTCGCAAATTTTATCTAAATTGTTATAGCAGAATTCTTTCATTTCATCGCAATCAGCATCTAAAAGGATTAAATTCGCCTTACCTCGCTTTCCAAATAACTGATCTGGTTTAGCTACTACTTTTTCTGATTGAATCCAAGGATTATCCACGATCAA
>JBHLJZ010000132.1:0-8748 GCA_048887165.1 Candidatus Hodarchaeota archaeon
ATCAGACTACTGAGCAGTTCAAAACCGAAGATATCAAAAATATTATCATATTAGCGACAGGTGGATCGATTCAAACATTACTTGCATTAAAACATTTATCCAACAAGAAAATATTTCCTGTATGTAGTTCAAGAGCTGTGGAATTGAAAGGATGTTTAGATAAAACATCTCCTGATAATTCAGTTGTGATACCAATATCGAGAGGAGGAGAGACCTTAGATATCAATTCTACGATAGGTATTTTTTCAAAATTAGGATATAATTTTCTAGGATTATCATCAAAGGGTACTATGAATAAAATTTTGGAGAAAATGAACAGCCCCATTATGGATATCCCTGATCTATCCGGAAGATTTGCTGGTTCAATTTCAAATGTTGGCTTAGTTCCCGCTTATATCGCTGGAATCAAAATAGATGAGTTTTTGGAAGGATTAAAAATGGGATACAAATTCTTTATGAATAACGAGAGTAGTAAATCATTAGAATTTGCTACTTATCTTTTTGGTTTGTATAAGAAAGGTTATAAAGTTATCTTTTCTATGCCTTATTCGAAAAATATTGAAGGTAGCGTCGGATTATTTGTCCAAGAGATATCTGAAAGTACAGGAAAGAATGAAAAAGGTTTAATGGGTTCATATCAATCAGCACCATTATGTCAACACTCAGTTTTGGAATTTCTTCTTGGAGGAACAAGAGGAATTGTTATTCCTATAATCTGGACAATAGATCATGAAATACCAGATATATTATTGGAATCAAGTATTGATTACGTCGATGGAAAAACAGCACAAACAGTTATTAATTATCAAGCTGATTCAACTTTTCAAGCATTAATTGAACAATCTATTCCATCTGCCAAGGTTTCACTAGAGTCCCCGAATGAACTTGAAATTGGTCAATTAATTTCGTTCATACAAACTACAATATATTATCTTTGCCTTCTTCTAGATGTAAACTGGGCAGATAACCCTAAAGTTAATATTGGTAAAAAAATCTGTAATGAAGCTTTAAAAAGTAATATTCCAGCTAATAATAGAGAAAAGAAAAGAATTAAGATAGCTAGTAAAATTTTCAAGAAGTTTTAAGTAAGATTTAATTTTGATTAATAAAGGCATCATATAATACATTCACAGCTTTTCTACAGTTTTTTCTTTCTATAATAGCTGTAAAATTTAGCTCAGAGGACCCTTGAGCTATAGCTAATATATTTATATTATTATCACCTAAAGTTGTAAAAACTTTACCCGCTATCCCAGGAGTATAAAGAACTCCTGCCCCAATTACCGCTACTAAAGAGATATCGTTATCGATTTTTATACGGAACCACTTTTTTCCAAACAAATCAGAATTTCTTAATAAAAAGCTAACTTTTTTAGAATCCTCGAAATTTATTCCAAATGTAATATTATTTTCTGAAGAACTTTGGGAGATAAATACAATATTTATATTATTATCGCCCAAAAGAGAAAATAACTTAGAAGCTGTTCCAGATAAAGGAACCATCATATCACTTTCAACTGTTACCAAAGAAAGCTCATAAATGGTTGTCACAGCTTTAATTACTTTATCACCCTTAATAATTTCCTTTGTGATTTCTGTAAATTCTTCTGAATCTGGATCATCAAAAGATCTAATTTCGGAAGGTATGTTTCCTTTTTCATTAACATCAAGGCATAGAGGATGCAAAACCTTTGTGCCAAAAAAGGCAAGTTCTTTCGCTTCAATGTAAGAGATATTGTTTAAAAGGGAAGTTTTCTCCGCAATACTTGGATCAGCATCTAAAAATCCTTTAACATCCTTCCAATAAATTACTTTACACTTAAATAATTTTCTAAGGCAATATGCAAGAATGGCAGCTGTTAAATCACTACCACCTCTTCCAAATGTTGTTATTTTTTTATCCTTTGTAGATCCATAAAAACCTGTAATACAAACAACATCAAAAAAGTTAGATTTAAAGAGGGGAGTGAATTTATCTGTTATTATTGGTTCACTTTCTTCAAGATTGGGAAAAGCTCTTCCAAAATTATCGTCTGTAATGATAATTTCATCTGAAGAAATATATTCTGTTTTAATTTTAAATGATTTGAGGTATTGAGCTAAAATGAAAGTACTTAATCGTTCACCATAGGAAAGAATTAGATCTCGAATATCCATACTTGGTCTTATAAGGCGTATTACATGACTAATCTGTCTTAATTCATTTATGTTTTTTTTTAGAAATTCGATTGTTTTCATGAATTCAATTTTATCTTTATTAAAAATTTGATTAATTAACTGTTCATGAATATTAAATATTTCATTAATAATTGAATCACATTCTGGGTCTTCGTTGCAAGCTCTTTTATAAAATTCTATTAGCTTATCGGTAATTTTGTTTAATGCAGAAGTTACAACCAATATTTTAGATTGTTTTAAATAATTTTCAATAATGTGGAATATTTGCTCAAAAGAAGCTTTATCTTGAAGGCAAGATCCGCCAAATTTCATTACTATAAGAGAATCGCTATCTTTTTCCATTTTAACTATTCTAAAAAATCAATTATGATTTAATTATAAGAAAAAGAACTGAAACTTATTATATTTTTTAAATGATACTTGAAAATTGATTTATTATTAGATTAGAATCATTAATTAACTGTTCTTTAACTTTATTTTCCATATCATAACCTTCTTTATAGACTAATTCTTTTATTCCAGCATTTATTATCATTTTAAGGCAACTCATACATGGAAAATGTGTACTATAAAGAGTCGTATCTCCTTTGATTGATGTACCATGAATAGCAGCTTGAATAATACAATTAATTTCAGCATGAACACCACGGCAAAATTCTGGGTTTTCCCCACTTTTAAGATTTTTTCTTACACATGTTTCTAGAGTACAATGTTTTAAGCCAGAAGGAGCACCGTTATACCCTGTGGCTAATATGTGTGAATCCTTCACCAAGACAGCCCCAACACTTCTCTTTATACAAGTACTTCTTTTGGAAACTACTGATGCAATTTCCATGAAATATTCATTTTTAGAGATCCTTTTCGAATTCATATTATATCAATCTTATTTTATATTATATATTTACCAATAAATATTAATGTTCAAATACTTTTCAGTTCATAGGGGATAAATTAGATTAATCGAAATATTAATTTTTAATTGGTTTTTATGGTTAAAAAGTTAGAAATACCATGGGCAGCATGGCGAGAACCTAAGTATCTCGAATTGAATTTTCCTGATGTTTGGAATGTTTCTATGCTAAGGATGGAGGGAGCAGATAACCCAGAACTAACAAATGAAGAAATCAAGAAGGGTATATTAAATCCTATAGGAACTCCAAAATTGTCCGAGATAGCAAACGGAAAAAGAGATGCAGTAATCGTTGTGGATGATATGACACGAACCACAGATACTTCAAAGATTTTACCTTTTGTGTTTGAAGAATTAGAAAATGCCAAGATTAAAGATAATAAAATCACAATTTTATTGGCAGTTGGTGCTCATAGACCTATGAATAAAAATGATTGTCTCTTAAAGTTAGGAAAACAAACAGTAGACAAATATAATATCGAAAATCATCATCCTTATGAAAATTTGATTAATTTAGGTCAATCAAAAATAGGTACTCCGATTGATGTGAATAGAACCTACTATCAAGCTGATCTTAAAATAGCGATAAGTGGAGTAATTCCACACCCATTAGCTGGTTTTGGAGGGGGGGCAAAAATAATTCTTCCAGGTATTTGTGGCATTCAAACACTTGAAGCAAATCATTCTGCAGGTCTTAGAGGTATTGGGGCAGGAATTGGCAGAATGACTGAAATCAGAAAAGATATTGAAAATATTGTTGATATAATTGGATTAGATTTTTCAATCAATCTTATTATGAACGAAATAGGAGAAAGTACATCTATTATTTGTGGAAATTATAGGGATGCACATAGAAAAGCCATGGATTTAGCAAATAAGTATTATAAGACTAAAGTAATTTTAAATAACGATATTTGTTTTTTTAATTCATATCCTGAAGATTCAGAGTTAAATCAGGCTGTAAAAAGTATTAACTTCTTAATGACAGCTCCTAATAATATATTAGGGAGAGATGGTGCGGTAGTATTAATGTCTTCCTCTTATGAAGGGAAGGGTTATCATAGTTTATCAGGTGAAACTGGAGCGAAATTATACAGTAATTATGGAGAACAAGTAGTGTGGAAGGCTTTTATAAAGAAACGGAGAGCATTTTTCTTTTCACCAAACATTAGTGAAGCAGATTTATATCATTATTTTCCTAAGTCTGTTAGATTATTTAAAGAATGGAATGAATTAATTAGCGAATTAGAAAAGATTTATGGAAGTTCACCTAAAGCTGCAATTATACCAACGAGTATTCAATTAGCATAAAATTATATTTTATCTTATTTTATTTTACATATCTTAGAATAAGAAAAATTTTTAATTATTTACCATACTAAGAATTAAGTTTTTATGTTTAAAAATAAAATAATAGATATTTAGTAGAGGAAATTTTTATGGAAAATAGTAAAAAAAAAATAGTTGAGTCTGTTCCTAATTATAGCGAAGGAACTGATGGTCAAAAGGTCGAACAAATTGTATCTGAAATAAAAAATACTTCTAATACCCGAATTGTTGACGTTCAATACGATTCAAATTATAATCGCGCAGTTATTACTTTCGTTGGAACACCTGAAGCAGTCTTAAATGCGAATATTGTTGCTGCTAAAAAAGCAATTCAACTAATTGATATGAATAAACATAGAGGCCAACACCCCAGAGTAGGTGCTGTTGATGTTGTTCCTTTTGTACCAGCTCAAAATGTTACTATCGAAGATTGCATTGAATTATCCAAACAATTTGCTGAAGCAATGGTAGAAGAAGGAATTCCAGTGTACCTATATGAAGAATCAGCAACGAAAATGGAAAGAATTAATATTGATAATATAAGAATCGGTGAATATGAAGGTTTGAAAGAAAAAATTAAAACAGATCCAAGCAGAAAACCAGACTATGGTCCATCAGAACTTCATCCCACAGCGGGAGCAACTATAACTGGAGCAAGATTTCCTTTAATAAGTTTCAATATTAATCTTGGAACAAAAGATGTAAAAATTGCTAAAAAAGTAGCTAAATCAATTCATCTTCGCTCAGGAGGTTTGGTAAATGTTAAAGCGATGGGGACTATTTTAGAGGGAAAAGACTTCGTTCAAGTTGGTATAAGTAATATTAATTACAGAAAAACTCCTCTATATCGGCAAATGGAACTTGTAAGAATAGAAGCTGCTCGATATGGTGTGTCTATAGTTGGAACTGAACTCATAGGAGTATTACCTTTAGGAGCTGTTCTAAATTCTTTGGAATATTACCTTCAATTAGATAAACCGACTAAACTTGAACCAGAACATCTTCTGGAAAATTATTTCGACTTTTAACTAATGAAATTTTAGGTTGGATTATCAACCACAATCTTTCCATTTTTAATAACTTGAGAAATTAAATTTACTCCAAAATGGTAAGGTAAGAAATCATGGGTTGGTATCTTAAAAATAGCAATATCCGCATGTTTACCAACTTCTAAGCTTCCAATTTTGTTTTCTCTTTGAAGAGCGCAAGCACCATTAATAGTTGCTGCTGTTAAAGCCTCTGCAGGTGATAATTTCATATTATAACAAGCTAGTGCTATTACTATTTGCATTGATTCTGTCCAACAATTTGGATTAAGATCAGTTGCTAAAGCAACTGGAATTCCCAATTCGATCATCTCTCGTGCGGGAGCATACTCTTTAAGCATTAAGCAAAATGGTGTGCTGGGCAAAAGCGTAGCAATAACTCCTGCTTCTGCCATTGCTTTCAATCCATCTTTATTGGACTTCAATAAATGTCCTGTCTGAATAGCGTTAAGTTCAGCAGATAATAATGCACCATTAGTATCAAATATCTCGTCAATATGAATTTGTGGTTTTAAACCAAATTTTTTTGCGGTTTTAAGAATTTTTCTTGTTTGTTCAATTGAAAATATTCCTTGCTCACAAAAAACATCACAATATTCAGCGAGTTTTTCTTCCGCAATCAAAGGGATCATCTTTGTAGTTATTAATTCGACATAATCATCGATTCGATCTTTATATTCAGGCGGAATTGCATGGGCGCCAAGGAATGTTGGTACAATATCTAAAGGATGCTCTTTATTTAGTATTTTTACGACTTTTAAGGATTTTATCTCATCTTCAACAGATAATCCATAACCAGATTTTGTTTCGACAGTAGTAGTACCATAATTCATCATTGTGTTTAATATCTTTTTACCATTTTCAACTAATTTGGATATAGAAGCCTTTCTAGTGGCTCTAACTGTTTTTAGAATCCCTCCTCCAGATTCTAGAATTTCTAAATAACTCTTTCCTAAGAGTTTCATTGCCAATTCATTTTCTCTAGTTCCGTCAAAAATAATATGAGTATGTGGATCAACAAATCCAGGAGTGACTAATTTATTATTTGCATCGATAATTATATCAATTTCCTTGAGAGGATATCTAGATTTTAATTTCTCGGTTTTACCCACAAATACAATTCTATCTTCTTCTACTGCTACAGCACCATCATTGATTATTGCTAACTCTGACATTGATTTTCCTTTCCTAGGAACTCCGTATTTTGAATCTAGAGTCACTAATTCTGTTGCATTTATTATTGCTAAATCTGGAGACATAGTATCCCTATTAATTAACGTAATTATTCATAATTTTCAACAATTCTTTAGATTCTATTATATCTGCAGCAGAATTAATCAATTCTGATAGAATTGTATCTTCAAAAATGTGGGGTATTTTATTCCGAATATATTTATGACATGCTTCTAATATATCACTTGATCTTAATGGTCTTCTAAAGTCAAAAGCTTGCGACGCACATAAAAGTTCTATTGCTAAAATTTTTTCTAAATTTTCTATTATCTGAAGAGCTTTCCTTGCACTTATAGAGCCCATACTTACATGATCTTCTTGACCCATAGATGTTGGGATGCTATCTGCGCTGGCAGGGAAACAATGAGTTTTATTTTCACTAACTAATGCAGCCGAACAGTATTGTGCAATCATAAAACCAGAATTTAAGCCTGATTCTTTTACTAGATAGGCAGGTAAACCCCATTTTCCTTCTAAAAGAAGGTAAATACGACGATCAGATATATTTCCTAATTCTGAAGCCGCAAAACTAATATAATCTAATGGTAAGGCAAGAGGTTGCCCATGGAAATTCCCACCACTTACAGTATGTTTCTCATCAAATACAATCGGGTTATCTGTTACTGAGTTCAATTCACAATCTAATATTTCTTTAAAGTGATAAAAGGCATCTCTAGAAGCTCCATGGACTTGAGGGATACAACGAAAAGAATATGGATCTTGCACTCTTCCACATTCTTTATGCGATTCAACAAATTGAGAATTTTTTAATAAATTCCTAAATCTTTTAGCCACAAAAACCGCACCTTTGTGGGGTCTTAACTTTATTAACATTTCATTAAAAGGTTGTGGTGATCCTAAATATGCTTCTAGACTTAAAGCACTTATTAAGTCAGCATGCTCTAAACAATTTAAAAGTTTTTCATATACTTTTATGGCGAACGCTGATATGAATTGTGTACCATTAATTAAAGCGACACCTTCCTTTGCTTGAAGAGTGAGTGGTTCTAAATCAAATTCATTAAGTAATTCAATAGAAGGAGAGAAGTTTTTTTCATCTTTAGATAAGTATCCTAGTCCAATTAAAGGTAAAAATAAATGTGATAATGGTGCTAAGTCTCCTGATGCACCTACTGATCCTTTCTCGGGAACTAATGGTATAATGTTATTTTCGATATGCCAATTAATCCGTTCCACCACTTCTAATGAAATTCCTGAATAAGCTTTACATAAAGCATGAATTTTAAGAATAAGCATTAATTTTGAAATTTCTTGAGGTATTGGGTTCCCAACACCTACGCTATGACTTTTTAACAATTTCTCTTGTAACCTCCCTGTTTCTCCTGGGGTTATTTTGGTAGTACATAATGAACCAAAACCAGTATTGATACTATAGACTAAATTATCACCTTTAGCAATAATTTGAACCGCGTTAAAACTTTTTCTAATTTTCGCTTTTGTTTCATCAGAAATGACTCCAATAATTTCCTTCCTAGCAATTTTTAAAGCTTTTTCTGGAGTAAGATGGTCTTCTCCATACTTAAAATAATCATTCATATTAAACATCTGAACTGCTAATTCTTAATTTTTTTTAAATTTATTTAATTTTTTTTTTTAACCAAATTTACGATAAGATCATCATCTACTATGTATGGAAGAGTAATGTGACCTTTATCCTGATTCTCAATATTCCATTGATATGCCGTTTTAAGAGCATGTTCGTTAGTTGCCCAAGCTCTTCGGGCAAAGCCACAAGTAACATCCCAGTCAATAGCTAATTTAATAATGTTATTTACTCGTTCAGAGCCGTCTAAAACTAAACCAAAACCTCCATTAATAGCCTTTCCTGTCCCAACTCCTCCTCCATTTGAAAGAACACACATAGTCATACCTCTCGCAATATTACCAGCCCAGCAATGATGCGCCATATCTGCCATTATATTACTTCCATCTTTAATGTTAGAGGTTTCTCTAAACGGAGAATCTGTACCACCTGTATCATGATGATCTCGACCTAACATAATTGGTCCAATTTCTCTATTTCTTACTAAT
>JBHLJZ010000133.1:0-8646 GCA_048887165.1 Candidatus Hodarchaeota archaeon
GTAGATTCATAATCTTCTTCAAACTTATTAAGATCGAGAAGTTGAGATATTTCCTTATATCGATTTTCTATTTCTTCTTTCGGAAATTTAAGATTTTGTAGCCCAAATTCTATTTCTTCTTTAATTGTATTCTTAAATAGTTGATGATCGGGATTTTGATAACAAAATCCAATAGTTTGAGCAATCTGATCAATTTCATATTCTTTTATAGATTTAGATTGAAGTCTTATTTCACCAATTTGAGGCTTAAGTAAACCATTAAAGTGTTTTATTAGAGTTGTTTTGCCTGAGCCATTTTTTCCGATAATTGCGATAAAATCTCCATAATTTATGTTAAAAGTTATATCAGTAAGCGCTTGAGTTTGATTTGGATAACTAAAACTTAAGTTAGAGATTTCTATAACTGGTTTTTTCTGAAGGAACACATGTTCTTTTTTGTTGAATTCAGGTTTAATGAATTCTTTGTGTGCCTTGGAAGGATTATAAATTCCTAATTTATCTATTAATTCTTCCTGAGTTAAAAATTCACTTGGAGAACCATTAAACATAATTTCTCCCCCTGCGAGAAGCACGATTCTGTCACAGAAGGTAAGGATCTTATCTGTTTCATGACTTACTAATATTATAGTTAAGTTGAATTTCTTTCTTATTCTTTCTAATAGTTCAAAGACCTCTCTTTTTCCATATGGATCTAAGTCAGAAGTAGGTTCATCTAAAATCAGAATTTCCGGACGCATTGCCATAACAGATGCGATAGCAACTCGTTGTTTTTGACCTCCGGAAAGTTCGTCTGGAGATTTTTGTGTAAATTCTTTTAAACCTACTAGATTAAGTGCCCAATCAATTCTTTCTTTCATTTCACTTCGATCTAAATTAAGAGTTTCTAATCCGATTGCTATTTCATCTTCTACTGTCATCATTATAAATTGAGTCTCTGGGTCTTGAAATACTAAACCAGCTTTATTAGCTAATTCATTCATTTTAGCATTTCGTGTATTTATATTAAATACATTTACAGTACCCTTTATCCAACCTCGTGTTCTTAAAGGAATTAATCCGTTAATACATGAACATAGAGTAGACTTTCCTGCTCCAGTTGGTCCCATAATTCCAACAAATTCTCCTTGATTAATTTTTAAATTAATAGAATTAAGTATCAAATGTTTAGAAGACTTATATTTCCAAGAGAAATCGTTGAATTCTATTATAGGATCCATTTTGATTCAAAAAAATATATTGATTATAGACATTAAAAAACTTTCCTTTACTATATTTAAATAAATGGCATAAATCAAAAATAGTATCAGACTTATACAAATTAAAAAATCCTTTTTTTTAAATGGAAATTTTTGATAAATTGTTCTTTTTTTTGACCTTAAAGGGATACCACGAGCTTCTATAGAAGCAGACATATCTTCAGTCTTTTTAAACATTAAAATTATAAGAACAATGAAGATAGATACAAAATTTTTAATTTTTTTTGGAATAGAAATATGTTCAAATCGAACACCTCTTGTTTTCATTGCTTCTTTAACCATTGAATATTCTTGCTGGAACATTGAAAGTCCGCGGAAGATTAAATTAATCATTAGACTTAAACTAAAAGGTAATTTCATCGATCTTAATCCGTGAATTAGATCTCTATCCGAAATTCCAATAAAAAAAAACAGCATTAAGAAGAACATAATTACGGCTCTAATTGAGATCCTTGAAGCATAAAATAGGGTTTGATCAGTAATCAATATATGCCAAATCCATTTATCTTGAATGATGATTATAGTAGTTTCAAAAAAAATAATATTTCCTGATCTTGTACTGAAAAGACACCAAGCAATAAAGATTGATACATTTGCTAATAAAAAGAAGGATATTATTTTTCTAAATTGCTTGGAAAATAAAGGTACTTTTAATAAAGTAATTAGAAATATGTCTAATGCAAATAAAACTAATAAATCAAAAATATTAGTTAATAAAAATGCAATGATACTTAATAAAAAGACGATAAAAAGTTTAGTGATAGGATGTAATTTAGCGAATATTGAATTTGAAGGAATATAAGAAAAAAAAGTTTTAGATAAAGTTGAGATATAATACACCTCAATTAATTTATGTAAACCAATGTTCTACAAATACCGATGTTTGCTTAATTTTTCCAGTAAGGGTAATCATCAGAGGAGTCGCGATCGCAGATAAAACAATTACATCACCAGCAAACCAGCCTATTACACCAATCCAATAACCTTCTACAGGAGCAAATCCTCCTAAAATTGGTATCCAAATTCCCCATAAGGCTGATACAATAGCTGCCCCGAAAATTCCAAATACAACAAAAAGAAGCCAAGATTTAGATGGGTTCATTAAATACATTACAAATAACAAGATTATAGCAATAATATAAGTAGTAAACCATACTATAGGTAAATTAATAGCAGTTGCTACAGCTGCAATTATAAGATTACCAACTAAAACGGCAAGAAGGAGATAAAGAGAATTTTCTCGTTTCAAATCAGCTCCAATATCGACATCCGCCTTAAATAGTCTAAAAGCTAATAATGGTAACAAGCCTTCAAAAAGATCAGCAAATGACCATAACCAAGACCATACACCAAAAGGAGTTGAGACGTATCCTAAGATCACACATGATACATAACCAGCTATGCATCCCCATCCGCCTAACCACAAGCTTAATGGTACATATATCGCTGCTGCTAAATAAAGTCCAGAAACTCCTGGAAAAGGAGCTACAGGGGCAACAATAACAGCAAAGATTGCTAAAATTGCAGCGACTCCAGTAGCAAGAGCCGTCACAACAATATGACGCCAAGTAACACCAACTTTTACTTCTTCCATTTCACTCATCTATTATACACCTAAAAATTAATTTTTATTATAATTATTTTTATTTAGATTACATGTAAAATTTAACCGTGTTCTTATATAAAGTTTAATAATGATTCAAGTAATAAGGTATCCTCAAACTCACCCTTATAGAATGTATTTACTTATTCTCTTGAAAGCTCATATTCAACAATTAAACGGGATATTAAAATTATAAAAAAATATTAACAAGAAAATATGATCAAAAATTATGATAAAAAAATACGTAAATTGGATAAAAGATAATCAAGATCTACTTATAGAGATTAGTGATAAGATATGGGGATTTGCAGAGTTAGGTCTGGAAGAGTATAAATCTTCTGAATTGTTAATGAAAATTTTAAAAGATTTTGGATTTTCTGTTGAAAGTGGTGTTGCGGATATGCCAACTGCTTTCTATGCTAGTTATGGAGATGGAAAGCCGGTTATTGCTATCCTCGGGGAATATGATGCTTTACCAGGTCTTAGTCAAGATTCTGAACCTGTTAGAAAGATTTTAAAAGAAGGAGCTCCGGGTCATGGTTGTGGTCACAATTTGTTAGGAGTAGGATCACTTGGAGCAGCATTAGCGGTTAAAGACGCAATAGATAATGGAGATGCTAAAGGAACAATTAGATATTATGGATGTCCTGCAGAAGAAACATTTAACGCTAAAGGTTATATGATTAAATCGGGCATATTCGATGACGTTGATATTGCTATGACTTGGCACCCCAACTTTTTGAACATGGTAAATTTGATGTCTTCATCATCAATGAATTCTGTGATTTTTAAATTCTATGGTCGAACTTCTCATGCTGCTAGTGATCCACAGAATGGTCGGAGTGCTTTGGATGCAGTAGAATTAATGAATGTAGGAGCAAATTATATGCGTGAACATATGATTAGCGATGCTAGGCTCCATTATATAATTACCAATGGTGGTCAAGCACCAAATGTAGTTCCTGCTGAAGCAGAAGTACATTATTTCGTACGTGCTCCAGAACGTCACCAAGTTGAAGAAATTTATAAACGTTTAATAAATATAGGTAAAGGTGCAGCATTAATGACTGAAACCAAGATGGAAATAGATTTTTTAAGTGGAACCTATAACACAATGTATAACAGTATTGTTGATGATGTGCTTTTAGATTCAATGAAAATTGTTGGACCTACTAGATTTAACCGCGAAGATATGGAATTTGCTAAAAAACTTAGAGAATCATTACCGCCTAATTCAATGGAGGGATATTATCGGTTAATACCTCCCGAAATGTTAGATATAGCTATGGCAATATTGTCTCAACCACTCAACAAGATTGTTGTTCCTCCAATAGGAAAAGGTAAATCTATGCCTGGGTCTACTGATGTTGCTGATGTATCATGGAAAGTGCCTCTAGGAGAGTTTACGACTACTTGCGAAATAATGGGGTCACCGGGACATTCATGGCAAAATGTTGCAACTTCTGGGATGAGTATAGGACATAAGGGCATGTTAACAGCAGCCAAAATCTTAAGTGTAGCTGCTATAAAATTTATGAAAAGTCCTGAATTAGTCATAAATGCTAAAGATGAACATGAAAAAGTACATAAAGAGAAACCTTATAAATCTCCATTTCCAGAAGGTTTAAAACCTCCTTTTCATAGAATTAAAAGAAGAGTCATTTTAAATTGATTTTCATTTCTAATTAAAATTCAGATTTATTTTATCCTATTTTTAATTAAAGCTACTAAATCAAAAATTGGACTCTCTAAGAAATTAATATTTCACTCCATTATTTGAATTAGAATAATAAAAATAAGGAGTGATTAATAGTGAGTAAAGTTGTAAAATGGCAATACAACGATTTTTTTGAATCGAGAATAGATAAATTAGCAAATTTGTTATTGAGTGAGATAATTTTCTTAAAAAATCATTGCAAACATATCACTGGTAAAAATGATTTAGTTTGTATTGAATCTGCTTTAGATAAGCTTGATTATCTACTTAACGTCCTTAAAGATAAACAAAATGATTTAACCGATGACGATTTCGACAAGGTTATTTTACTAATTTATAACATATTTAGGGAAATAGCTAAAAAGTTAGAAGAATGAGAGTTTAAGTTCATCTATTTTCAGAACATTAAAAAAGAAAAAATAAAATTTATAAATCTAATAGCTCACTAGCAATTCCTTCAATGCTTTCTTTTTGTGGAAGCCCTTTCATTAACTCAGATTTAACTCGTTCAACTAAAATGTCTGTAGTAAATGGTTCTCCATTATTATCAATTCGATTAACAGAATGCCATCCACGAAGTATCCATACCTTATCACCTGCTGCTCTAAAAACTTCTCCAGTTATTCTTCTAGCATGCTCAGAAGCAAGATAAACAATTAGAGGTGCAAAATTTTGTGGATCATATACATCCATTCCTTTTGTAGATTTTCTGCTCATTAGGTCAGCAAATTTAGGTGTGGCATCAGTTGTTAATCGTGTTCGCGCTAATGGTACAACACAGTTTACCGTTGCATATTTTTTTAATTCCATAGCAGCGATAATTGTAAATGCTGCAATTCCTGCTTTAGCTGCACCATAATTTGTCTGACCCATATTACCTAATAATCCTGCGTCAGAGGCAGTGTTAATTATTCTTCCAAAAACCTTTAATTTTGGATCCTCTTTTCCTTTCTTCCTGAAATATTCTGAAGCATGACGGCATAAATTAAAAGTCCCTTTTAAATGAACAGCTATAACCGCATCAAACTCAGCTTCTGTCATATTGAAAAGCATTCTGTCGCGTAAAATTCCCGCGTTATTGACAACAATATCGAGTTTTCCAAATTCAGATATAGCTTGATCAATTATCCCTTTTGCTTTGTTGAAGTCAGTAACAGAATCATAATTACCCACAGCCTTGACTCCCAATGCTTTACATTCTTCAGCAACTTCATCAGCAAATTTGGATTCGCCTCCTGAACCATCAAAAGCACCTCCAAGGTCATTAATTACTAAATTACAACCTTCTCTTGCCATAGCTAGAGCTTCTTCTCGCCCTAAACCACGACCTGCGCCAGTAATTATGGCGACTTTTCCATCTAATAAGCCCATATTGATTAATCACTTTTTGTTATATTATTTATCAATTTAAATACAGATAATTAAAAACGATTTTTAAACTTAAAAGATTTTTATAATTTAATATCTTGTTAAAATCACATTTTACTTATTAAGTAGTAGATTGTAATGATTATAATAACCCATCTTTTAGCTGGGATTCTTATCCAAATTTTATGTTTTAAATTTTTCCAGTTTCCATTAAATTGTGTTTTCACGCTTCTTTTTGCATTTCTTTCTCATTTTATTCTTGATGCATTTACTAATATAACATATCACACTCCTGATCTACAAAAGGGAAATAAGTTTTGGCTTTCTTGGCGGATATTCGACTATAGTGGAACAGCAATAATCTCTATTATCTTTTTTTTCCCTTACGTTTTAGCGATGTTGTTTGCTAATATGATGGATATTGTGGATTGGGTCATTTTAAGACCAATATATTTTTTTTATATAAAAAAGGGAGGAGAAGAAGAGTTTAGTTGGAATAAAGATTTTGTTTTCCATAGTTTAATCGCAAAATTTAGAAATAAATTACTTTTTTGGCTTCCAAATTGGAGATTTAAGAGATATGGAATTATACCAGAACTTCTTATTATAACAATCTTGTTAACCTTTATAATAATCTTTATATGAGAGATCCTTTGAGTAAGTTTTAAGAATTCTTATAGATTTAAAAAAATATAGGATAAATTATATTTGGGGATATTTTTGGAAACTATTACTCATAATATAGCAGCAGTTTTAATTCAATTAATTTGTTTTAAGATTTTTTCATTTCCATTAAATATTATATTAACCATCATATTTGCATTTATATCACATTTTATTTCAGATGCTTTATCAAAAATAACTTACCATACACCAGAACCGCATAAGGAAGATAAATTTTGGGTAATCTGGCATATCATAATTTATTGTTCCTCAATCCTAAGTATTATTATTTTTGTTTTACCCTTTTGGTTAGGAATACTATTTGTAAATTTGCCAGACCTTATTGATTGGTTTATACTTCGGCCTATTTACAGTGGAAAAAATAAAGAAAATCCCGAGCTGAAATGGGAAAAAAAGTTTATTTTTCATCCAATTGTTGATTTTATTCGTGATAATGTTTTTTTTTGGCTTCCAGATTGGACTTACAAGAAAGCTAGCATCTCTGTTGAGATTATTACAATATTTACTCTGTCTATTCTTATATTTCTGACAATTCAATAGAAATTTAATAGTTAAATAAGTTAAATTTTTTGAAGTATAATAAATGAGTTTTACAATGGCAATCTGAAGAGCCAAAATTCTTTATATAATTATCAGAGAGAAACAATAACTCTTGGGCTATAACACATTCGTAACTTTGAAGCGATGGTATAAGATATAATTTTTCTATTAAACAATTAGGATTATCCAAAAGATAATCTATATGCCAATGAAATTTTTTATTATTAGAATCTAATAAATGTCTTTTGACTCTATTAATTAGCGTTGTAGAACCAGCACTTCCCATGGCTGAACCTACATATAAATAATAACCTTTAGAAAAGTAGATTTTCCCTAAAGAACCAATTTCGATTTTAGAATTCTCTTGTAAGAGTATAACTATAATATAACAACCTTTCATTTCCGGCAAACTTTTTTATGATCATGATAACAACTTTCACAGAATAGTTTACCACATTTTTTGCATTGTATGGCACAATTATCGCAGATTGGATTATCACATCCTCCAGAACATTCATATAAAATGTCATTTGGATTTTCTCCACAACTTTCACAAATAATTTCTTGATCACTCATTCAAACTACATCATAAATATTAATTATAGTAAAAATAATTAGGCAATTAAAAATAATAAAAATCGTTATTATTACTTAAATAAACCATTATTAAAGGTTTTATCAATGAATGAACTATTTTTTTCAGAGAATGAGTTAGCTTTACAAAAAGAAATCAGAGAATTTCTTAGTAGAGAATTAGGACCTTTAAGTAATAACATTGGAAAAGATTCTAAAGTCCCAATTTCCCTAATAAAAGAATTAGGGAAGAGGGGATTAATCGGACCATTAATTCCTAAAATTTATAACGGAACGGATTATGGATTAATTGCTCATTGTATGATCACAGAGGAGATTTCGAGATATAATGTAGCGGTGTCTGTCACCCGTACACCTTGTATATTAGATGGTTACCTTCTTAATAAATATGGAAACAACGAACAAAAAGAAATTTTCTTAAAAAATATTGCTACAGGAGATAAATTATGTAGTATATGTGTGACTGAAGAAGAAGCGGGCTCCAATGTAGCAGGGATTAAAACTTCAGCTATTAGAGAAGGAAATAATTATATTTTAAATGGGTCAAAAAGGTACATTACAAATGCCGGAATTGCCGATTATTATTTTATCTGGAGTATAACGGATAAAAATGTAAATCCACGAAATGGTATGAGCGTATTTTTAGTAGAAAAGGATACACCAGGCTTAGAAGTTGAAAACCCTTATAATCTCTTAGGAGTACAAGGCATATATAATGGAATCATCTATCTCAATAATGTTGTAATTCCAAAAGAAAATCTTATTGGAACTGAAGGATCAGGATTCCAAAGTCTTATGGATACATTTAATATTGAAAGAATGACTTTAAGTGCGGAATGTAACGGTATTTCTATAGCAGCTTTGGAAAAATCTAAAGATTATGC
>JBHLJZ010000134.1:0-8593 GCA_048887165.1 Candidatus Hodarchaeota archaeon
CTTTATTAGCTTTTCTTATATTTACTTTCTTTAATTCTGTTGTTGGAATATTAGATATCGGTAGTGTGATTCTTTCATCTAATGAACAAATATATTCATAGCCTAAGCTCCTATAATAGTAAGGAATACCTCTTATAGATGAAAGGAGATATCCTTTTTGAAACATAATATCTTCATATAATTGATTTAGTTCCTTAATAAGTCCTATTCCGCGATATTCTTCTAAAGTACCAACAAACTCCATTTCACAAACAGGTAAATCCCAACTTTCTATTTTCCAGTTTAATGGTACCAAGCATATAGAAGAAACCATTTTTTCTTTCTTCTTATCCATGATATATAGCCAAAAAATATCATCTTTTTTAGGATAGTCATAAAAAATCCTACGAATAAAAGATTTTAATAATTCCTCTTTATGAACTGTAAGATTCAAATTTATTATAGCTTCTAGTTCTTGATCTGTATCTTTAGCAATGTGTATGCTAAATTGATCATCAATATCTCGATTATAACCTTTTTCCAACATTACATTTCTTAAAATGTTAATATCGATTTCAATATTACTATAATTCATTTTAGCTACTTAGACATTATAAGAGGAAGATTTTTTACTAAAAAAAAAAGTAAAAAATTATTAACATATTGATGGTGATTTTATATGACAAATTTGAAGAAATGGGAAGATAACGAACATTGGGTTGAAGTTGATTTAGATTTATGTATTGGTGCAGCAGATTGCATTGACGTTTGTCCAGTTGAAGTATATAAACTTGTTGATGGGAAAGTTGTAGCTGATAATATTGGAGAATGTACCGATTGTATGGCATGTCAAGATATTTGTCCTACCAATGCGATTTTAAGACATTCGGCATGGTAGAACGCTATTTATAAAACCTTGATGATGAATCAATAAGAGCATTAATTGATACATTAGAAATATAATATCCGTTATTTAGGTAAATCTGATAAATATAATCAAATCTATAAATGCGAGAAGCATAAAAAAATTGGGCGTAAAAAATTAAGTGATAGTTTGTAGAAAATCGTATGTCATTTTTTATGTAATCGAAATACTCATCATTTAAAATAAGAAATGTGATATTTAAACCAAAAATGTAATCAACATCTTCAGGATTATTGAAAATATGCAAATCTTGTAAACTTTCAGGATAGATATCAACAGTTTTTATATCCGCATAAAACGGTATAGTACCCGCATCCCAAACAGCAAGAGTAGAATTTTCTGAAGAATTTTCATTTATCCACTTTCCTAATGTAATATTACATTCTTTAATTCCGATTCCGTAATAATTCACAAAAGGATAGAATGTAAAAATTAGCAAACAATTTGAAATACCGATTAATCCGATTGAGAAAAACTTTATTTTTTTGAAAAGATCCTTATCATTTCTGATTTTTTCATTAAAAATTTCTAAGAAATTAATTGATTTTGGGAGTAATAGGTAAATTAAAGTAATAATCGGAATAGCCAATCTAAAACCTGGCATCCAGCTAGTAATTAACATTAAAACAATTGATAGGACAAAAATTAAAATAATCAAATAGAACCTTAATTGGTCTCGGATAAAAAGATTCCTATTTTTGATTATATTTGCGATAATTATAATTAAGATAGGCGTTAAAAAAACAATTAATGGAATATAAAACAAAAATCGTTCAAACAGAACTACTAAGTTGAAATTCGCTTGTTTCGCGATGAATGTATGTGGTAAGAAACTATTATAATACATTATCCGCCAAATGAAATATGGTAAATAAATCATTAAAAATACTGCCAGAAAAATTAACATATCTATAAATCTTTTCAAAAGAATCTTATTTCTATCTTTTATTTTAATAAAAACATAATAGGCCCATGTAATAGCATAAATAACAGCTCCTTCATGTCTTGTAATACTTAACAATCCAAAAAAGATAGCAGATATCTCTATGAAGTGGTCAGTTCTGAGTTTTATTCCTTTAATAAAGAAATAAATAGAAATAATTAAAATAAGACAAAATAAAGACGTTTCTAAGCCTCCAACTGACCATAATGCTACGTTAGGTGTCAGAACGTAGAAAATTATGATATAATTGCAAACTCTTTTCTTATTATTTAGTAGATCAGCTAGTTTATATAAAATAGGAATTGTGAAATGACAAAAAAGAATTCCTGAAATTTTTGAAAAAATTATGGGTTCAATTTTAAATAAGAAGCTAATTGTAATCCAAAGTACCCAAGAAAAATTAGAGTAACCCTCTACAGGAGACTCATCAATGTTGAAAACGATTTGATTGTTTTCATATAGGTTTTTAGCATACCTGAATGTTATAAAAGCATCGTCTATAATAAAATTCCAAAATAATAATTGAAACAATAAGAGGATTATATGTGCTACGAATTGAAAATAATTAATTTTTTTCTTAAGCATTAATCATGTCTTATCATAGAAAAAATAAAAAATTAGTGTGTTCTCTCAATAGTTAAATACCAATCTTTTAATGGACCAGTTGCTTTATAATTTTCCAAAAGAAGTTGATTTTTTGCGTCTTTTTTAATCTCATTAAATAATTGATTATAAATATCAGGGTTATCATCTGCAATATTTTCATTCCAATTTGGGTCCTTGCTTAAATTATATAATTTTCTACTTTTTCTATCATTAGAAGTAATCAAAGCATATTTATCATTTTTATATAATGTGCATATATTAAAACCACATGTTATATAATTCCGATTCTCAATTACTTGGTCCGGATCATCAGTAAATCTTGAAAGATCAATACCTTCAAGTGGTTTTGGTTTCTTTTTATCAAGAAATCCCAAAATTGTTGGTAATATATCATAATTATAAACATATGGTTTCTTTATTTTCTTTGGACCACTTATATTGCTGGGTGGTTTAATTATTAAAGGGATATCTACTAATTCTGGATGCATAAACATCGGAATTTTTCCAGTAGCACCATGTTCTCCTATGCTATGGCCATGATCACTAGTTAGAATTATTAAAGAATCATAATAAATCTCTAAGTTTTTCAATTCTTCGATAAAATAACCAAACCAATTATCACATAGTGAAACTTCTCCAGCATAACAATTTCTCATATAATTTAGCTCTTCGTCAGAAATATAATCTAAATTTTCGCTATAAGATGGCGTAATTATCTTTTTTCCATCGTAATCCTTTTCTACATAAAGCTCAAGATATTTCTGAGGTGGATCCCATGGCTCATGAGGATCAAACTCATCAATAAAGCAAAAAATATTGTTTAGTTTAATGGTATCCTTTATGAATTCTATAGACTTTTTGAATGTTTGGGCAGGAAAATAATCTTCTTCTCCACTTCTTCCTTGAACATTCGGAAAATAATTTCTCAAAATTCTCTTTTGGGTCAATTTTGCAATAGGATCTCTTTTAACAATATGTTCATCAATAATTTTGTTGAATTTTTTTCTTCCTTCTCTAAATCGTGCTCGATATTTATCAGTTTCGTGACCCCTTATCCAATTCCATTGATCAAATCCTAAATGGAAATTCATATTAGGTTTAAATTGATGATAAGTACTAGTGATGAAAGCTGTTGTATACGCAAACGATTTCAGATATTCTGAGAGATGCTTATGATGAGGAGGGATTGGATCCCAACCTGGAGTTAATACCTCATCATCAGTTCGAAGTTGTGGTAATTTATGATTAAATGGGAATGTTCTTATACCAGTATGAATTGATCTCCGAAATGGAATTGTTGGCAATGATTCGGGATAAGCTTTCTCAAATATAAGCGAGTCTTTTGCAAATTCATCAAAATGTGGAGTTTTTATCCAATCATTGCCATATATTTTCCCTGTGTGGTCTTTCCTTAGAGTATCAAAGATTATCAAGAAAATTTTCATAGATTTAGCAAATTAAAAATATGTTATAAAATTTTTTAGAAAACAAGAAATATATTAAAAAAAGCATAATTAAGTGAAAATAGAATTGGAAAAAAATAGGAAATGGTATTTTAAATCTTATATCGAGCGTTCCCATCCATAATTTTTCGATTAAGAATCATATCATTTACTTGCATTCCTGCAAGTAGACATCCGAAAACACCATGGACAAATTTGGGCTGAAATAAGCCCTCAATGGGTGTCCTCATTTTTAATCGAGTCCTACCGAAGTTATTTGGATAAGGAGCCATATCATATACTG
Source organism: Candidatus Hodarchaeota archaeon (assembly GCA_048887165.1). GTDB lineage: Archaea > Asgardarchaeota > Lokiarchaeia > Sigyniarchaeales > SOKP01 > SOKP01. The sequence continues at coordinate 4,200 of JBHLJZ010000134.1, forward strand.
CTCCTGTTGGTGATCCAGAATATCTTGCATAAGTTGCAGGTGTGGATATATCCAAAACTTTAATATGCTCCCGTAAATCTGGGATTAAATATTTCTCAACTTTGTCAATGAAAAAATCAGCCCATTTTTGTTTTCTTTTCTGATATTCTTCTGGATTATTTTTTCTCATATCCTGCCAATCTGCTAAAGCCATTGGTGTAATTCTTACTGTAATATTTGGTTTTCCTCCTGTAGTTAATGATGGGCATATGACACCCATATGAAATCTGGTTTCATTAAATCCAATCTCTCCTTTTTCATATAATTCAAAGAGGCGATCGTATGTATCTTCTCCGGTTGTTATTACATTATATCCACAATCTAATCCTAATGATGCTAAATCTATCTTATCATCTAATCCAATGCTTAAATTCATCGAAGAACAAGACATTTTAACTTCTTTAACTTTTTTAGCGTATTTTTCATCTAACTCACGAATTATGTCTAATCCAACCATATCAATCATAGCTAATTTAGGATCTACAGTAGTTACAACATAATCAGAATAAATTTCGGTATCATCTTCCAATTTTACTCCCTTAACTTTTCCGTTTTCAACTAATATTTTCTTAACTTTTGTACTAAGCAATAATTCTCCTCCCAAATTTCTATATTTTTCTTCAATTTTTCTTGGGAATTCAATAAAACCTTTAGTTGGGCGAAATGCCCCATCTAATAATGAATTCATAGCTGCAAGAGGAACAAAAGCAGTAACTTGTTCAGCAGGTAGAGCACTAAATTCTGCGAATGTATTAAAGATCTCAATAACATCTGGTTCAGTGATTCCAAATTTATCAAAATATTTCTTAAATGTTTTAGAAGCATTTTTTATAATTTTTGGACATTTAATAAGAGTCTTGAATATCTCACCAATAGTAGGTTCAACTTTTAAATTAAATAACTCTAGATACATTGCCCTAGAATAATCTAAGAATTTTCCAATTTGAATGGAATTATCGGGATATTTTTCCATCAATACTTCTTTAAAATAGTCCACACCGGATGGTAATTCGAGCACTCTGACTGTATCTGTTTTAGGATCGACAATAAAAATTCGCATATAATACCCCTTGAACTTTCTAAGGTCAATATTTATCCCTAAGTAGTCTAAAATCTCAGAAAGGTTCGGAATCATTTGACATGTATCAAATAAATAACCATCCCGTTCATAAGATGTAAGATATCCACCTGTTTTAGGTTCTTTCTCTATTAATAATACAGGATCTTGATTTATATCATGATTTATAGCCCATGTAAGTGCTGTGCTTAATCCTGTAATTCCACCACCAACTACAATCAAACTATATTTGTTTTTTTGGCTCATAATATCACTTTAATTTAGTAAAAAAAATGATGTTTGAATATATAAAAGTTTTAAAACTTATTTAGAATTTAAGACAAAAATGAAAATAATTTTAAGAATATAAGACAAAATTATCTAAATGATAAGATAAAAAAAATACTACTCTAAAAAGCTTTCTTGGGTTTCAAGGTTGTCTGTTTTAATTTCTCTTAACTTTATTCTTACTTGACGAGGAGTATAAGTGTGTTTCATTAATTCAAGTAAATTATCATTTAAGTTATTTATATTATCCATACCCAGTTGAAAATAAATATTTTTCTCTAAAAAATTAATTTTGAGAATCTCTTCTATGCCATTAAGGCTTTCTCTAATCTTCATATAGTAGTTATCAAAAACCTGGTCAATATTCTTTTTATTTTCCTTAGCAAGCATTTTATTACAATCACTCTTTTTATTTTTCTCTATGTTAACAATAGTTACAATTATATTTAAATATAGTGGTTTTTCGAAATTTTGGTGATCATCCTCCCATATTTATGGGCGAAATCCAATTAGGAAAAATCTAATATTGATAACTTAATCGCTAGGATTGATCAGAAAAAACTTGTCATTTTTTACAATTCTTCGAGAATTATCGAAAAGTATGATCGATATCAACAAAAATCATCTTAAATTATAATAATTGTCTTCTGAATGACGAAAAGAAATAAAATATCCATCTTATTTTTTGACTTTTCTACAAAAGAATGGAATCTGGAAAAAAAATTAGAAATAATTATTGAATCTGATCATAAAAAAAGAAAAAATTTACGAAATTGAATATATAACTTTAAAATAATATTCCAATTATCAAGAGAAAAAATTATACTTTTGGGTATTGGATAGATATTTCGTATAAAATATGGCTGAAAATATAATCAAATTAGATTAGAATAGCTATCTAGCTCTTCCGAATAAAATCCTGAAAATCAAAATGGTAATAGAAGTATAAATAAACATAACGATGATATTTAAAACAATTAACCCAATTGAAAATCCAATTAATAGATAATTTTTAGTTTTTTTTGCGGAATCGAGGTCTTTTAACCTTATATTGTTACTCGCGTGATATATAATAATTATACCAATCATAATCGAAATAATACTATTTAGACATACAACACTTTTTAAATATGATAAACCATATCTCCATATTTCGATTCCGTTTTTATTAATTTCATAGACAACGCCTCCAATTCCATTTCCAACTAAGATATTGCCATTTTCTAATAGATCTGCTTCATATGGATTAATAAGATCTCCATGAAACTTCCAAACAATTTCCTTTGTATTTCTATCAAGTTCAATAATCCTATTATGTAAGGAATCTGTTATGAGTAAATTTCCATTTGGTAATTCATCGGCATCGCGTGGCCAGTCTAAATCGCCTTTATAACGCCATACTTCTTTCTTTGTGGTATAATTTATTTCTAAAATTCTATTATTTTCTGAATCTGCGATTATGATATTTCCATTGTTTAGATAATCAGGATTATGTTGGTGATTCAATAAAGAATAATTTCCATAATCTCCATAATACCAAAAAATATTATCTGGATTATTTGAAGGACCAGATATTTCTGCAGTGTAATTGATTTCGACAATTATATCAAAATTACGAATAGAAATCAAACAAGCATTCCAAGTTCCGTAATCTTTAAAATCAATATCATTAAGATGAGTCCAATCGAATGCTATGGGATTATTATAATAATGATTAGAATCCCAATTTGAGTTTACCTTTGACCAATTAATAAGCTCTGGTTTCCATTCCCATATTATACTTTTATTGGGATAGTTGATTTCAATAACTCTATCATAACCAGTATCAGCAATTAAAAGATGATCATTGGGAAGTTCTACAACTTCATGCGGCTGAGCTAATCCCGTTAATTCCCATATCTTATTTCTGTTTTGATCTATTTCAAAAATTTTATGATCAAGACTGTTTTCGGGTACGGGAAGTTGATTTCTTATTCGATTTGGATAATTAATAATTTCAGAAAAGCTAAATGAACAGATTAAAGTGTTTCCATTACTTTTTCTATCAACATCCAAGTAAGATGGCATCATATTAGTATTTCTAAATGTGAAGAATAGAATTAAATTTGAAGTTAAAATTAATATACTAAACATTAAAAGCAATTTTATTTTGATAATCACAGGTTTAAACATATAAAAAGCTAAATTTTTTAATGATATAAAAAAATTTGTATTAATAATATCGAATTGACTATTATGGATCTTATTACGTTTTAGAGATTCATTCGGGAGTTTATTATTTAAAGAATATTTAACTTTAAATATGAGAAGTCACATTAGTTGAACAACTAATTGATTTTAACTAAAAAAAAATAAATTCAAAATTGAGGGAATACAAATGTTATTTACTTTTCCAGGTTTAGGAGGATTATTAGCCGGAATGTGGCTTATAATCTTGATCCCAGTTATTATATACTATGTTGTAGGCATTTTATTGTGCGTTTGGGTATACAAAGATGCTAAGAAGCGAGATATGAATGCGGCTGTATGGCTTATTATTGTTCTTTTGACGGGTTGTATTGGCTGTATTATATATCTTGTAGTCAGAGATTAGATAAAAATTAGTGATTTAATTTAAAATCTAATAACTTTTTTTTTAATTTTATTACTAAATTTTTAATAATTGACATAAAATTAACTCTAATGAAGCATAACTAAAATATTATTGTTATAATGGCGATAATTAAGAATTTTAGAGTAAAAATTGCGAGGATTAAGCTTTTTTTTTCCGATATAAAACCAATTTTATTGTCACATCATCCTAATTGTGAGAATTTTTCAAAACATGTATATCATATAAAGAGTTATAGGTTATGTATTGGTTGCTTTACATTTTATCCAGTGTTGATTATGACTGCTGTTTTTATTACAATATTTCTTGAATTAAGCATTACAACTTTACTCTGGTTATTTTATTTATCATTTTTGTTTTTTCTTCCATTAATTTTGAATATTTTAGGACTTACTAAAT
>JBHLJZ010000135.1:0-8470 GCA_048887165.1 Candidatus Hodarchaeota archaeon
TGAACTTGGATACATGAACAAAGCTCTTGAGTATATTGATTTAGCCTATGAAAAAAGTCAAGGAGTAAAAAGCAAAAGCAAAATACTTGACATCCTCATTGCAAAGATTATGATTCTAAATAAAAGTGAAAGACCACGCGAGGCACTAAAGACCATTAATGAAGCCGAACATATATTAAGCTCAATCAATCAAACAAATTCAACCAAATATAAAGAGAAATTTGGATATATTTTATTAGGCAAATGTGGCTACTTTTTTAATATGGGCGATTTTAATAAAGCTATAAAACATGCTGATAAGACTTTAACTATAGCTAAAGAGATTAGAAATAAAAAGCTAATAATGATGGCATCAAAGTCACTTGCGATGAATTATAGCTTGAAAGGTTATTTTGATCATTCTTATGAATATGTCAAACGCGTTTTAGCACTTGCTAGGGAATTAAATAATAAGCAAGAAATTATTGGAGCTCTTAACGGTATTGGCATGTATTTCATTGAAAAAGGAGATTTTGATCAAGCAATAGATAATTTAGAGGAAAGTTTATCGTTATGCTATGAAGTTGAAAGTTTCAAAACTATAGTAGTGCTTAGTTCTCTCTTTGAAGCATACTATTATAAAGGTTCTCTAGAAAAAGCTGAGCAATACTTAATCCGCATGAAACGAATTGGAGCGCTCATAGAATTTAACTCATCAAAAATTTTCTATCTTTTGGCAAAAGCAATGCTATTGAAAGAAAAACCTGAAAAGATCAACCAGTTAAAAGCAAAGGAGATTCTTAAGCATTTAGTTGATGGCATTAAGCCATTTTCTGGTATTCTTTACACTGCTCTCATCCTTTTATGCGATCTTTATTTAAAAGATTTAAGCGAAACACAAAATTTAGGGGCATTAGATGAGATGCAACCATATATCAATCAATTAATTAATATTGCCAAAAGTCAACAGTCATTCTGGTTACTTGTTGAAATATACTCATTACAAGCCAAATTAAAACTTATATCTTTTGAATTTGAAGAAGCAAAACAATTTTTAAACATAGCTTTAGACGTTGCTAAAGAACATGGACAGAAGTTATTGGAAGAAAGAATTAGTATGGAACAGGATAGATTGCTTAATGAAGAAACTAAGTGGGAGAAATTAAGGGAATCAAAAGCTACCATGGCAGAACTCATAGATTTAGCCCGAGTAGAAGAACAATTAGCCCATATGCTCAGAAAACGATTAATTTTAAAAAGAACAATATAGTATTGTTTTGATATTTTAAAAGAAAGAAGATATAAAGATTAAGTAGGAAATTTGAGTTTTTCTAGAGCTATTTCTAAATCCTTCTCTTTTTTTATTAGAACTCCAAGGAATGGAATCCCTCTTTTAAGTTCATCGATAGATATTCCACTTTTCAGAAGAACGCCAATCCAATCAAGTAATTCAGAGGTAGATGGTAATTTTCTCATTTTGGTAATGGCTCTTAATGCATAAAAATGCTTTAAGCATTGATCAAGAAGATTTTGCTTCAAATTTGGGTAATGTAAATTACAAATTTCAGCCATAAATTCTTTGGAGGGAAATTCTATCCAGTGAAATATGCATCTTCTTAGGAAAGCATCAGGCAATTCCTTTTCATTATTTGAAGTTATGATTACTATTGGGCGGGTTTTAGCCTTAACAAATTCTTTTGTTTCTTTGATATAAAACTCCATCACATCAAGCTCTTGTAATAAATCGTTAGGAAATTCAATATCTGCTTTATCAATCTCATCAATAAGCAATACAATTTGTTCATCAGAAACAAAAGCTTCACCTAAAGGTCCAAGTGTAATGTAATCTTTTATATTATCAACATTTCTCTCATCGCTTCCAAATCGGCTGTCATTTAGCCTTTGTACCGTATCATACAAGTAGCATCCGTCTATTGCTTCTGAAGTACTCTTTATGTTCCAAATAATTAATCTCTTTCCAAGAGCTTCGGCAATTGCATGCGATAATAAAGTTTTACCTGTCCCTGGTTCACCTTTCACAAGTAAAGGGCGGCCCAATGCTATAGATACATTGACAATATTTCTTAGTTGAGGATCTGCAATATATTTTATCCTTTCTGTATTAACGTCTCCTCTAAACTGATTAAAATCAGTATTACTCATAATTAAAAGAAATAATTTTAAAATTAAATAATTTTTGAAATTTGGAGTTGATATTGAAATTTACAAATAGATTAATAATTCATAAAAAAAAACTATAAAATAATTCCAAATCAATTTTAGAATATATTTCTATAAAACTTTAAGTGAGAAATATGTCAACAGACAGTAAAATGTTAGAAGAATTAAAAAAAATTCGAGAATTACTAACTCCAGTACCACCACCGCCAAAAGAAAAACCAAAAAATTTAGCGAGAGAATTTCTGGAATTCATTAAGCAATATAAAATTCTTGGTCTTGCATCTGCTTTTATACTCGGTCTTGCTGTAAACGCATTAATTCTTTCCTTAGCTGAAGATATTATTACTCCAATAATCGGAATCTTTGTACCTGGATTTGATACTATTGCAGATATCAAACTTGGTCCATTTGGGATAGGCAACTTTATCGCAGCTGCGATTAACTTCGTAATAATAGCATTAATAATTTTCCTTATTGTAAAATTAGCATCAAGGATAGGAATTGAATAAATATTTTATTTTATTTTTTTTAATTTTAATCCAATTTTTTTTCATAAATAGACAAAGATGCCGAAGTTGCTTAGGAACCTCACTTTTAGAATATTCAGGGCTATTCTGAAATCCTGCTAAACGATAAATATGTTGTGCTGACTTCATGAACTTACCTGTATCAAGAATAAAAGTAGAACAGCCAAATTCCTTCCCTTTTTCTAGTAACTTCTCTAATAATACTTTTCCAAAACCATTTCCTCTAAATTCTGGAAGTATAAACATTCTCTTAATTTCTCCAATATTCATTTGAACCTTTCTCAACGCGCCCATTCCAGCTACTTTTTCCTCAACTTTAAGTAGATAAAAGATTCTGGGGTGGTTTATAGGAAACTAAATCCTCCAGACTAGCTTCAGAATATTTTTCTAAAGATTTTCCCAATATTGAAAAAAGATCAAGATTATATTCTTCTTTTAAATTTTTAGCAATCCAAGATAAGTATTCACTATTTAAACCCAAAAGAATGGATTTATGTTTATTCGGATCAACAGGAATAAAATTTATTATTTTTATCACTTTGATGGATTATTTTATATTATTCATTTCTTTACCAAATTTAATAGCATCCTTTTTCCCGATCCAGAAAAGTTTTCTGAATTTTACTTGATTGATAACTTGGGCACCATTTTCTTCAACTTTTTCTTTCATGTAATCAAGTGCTTTTCCACCAGTAAAACGAGCTGTGTTGAATACAATTACTTTTTTCCCACTAAGATTTTTCATTCGAGACAAGGTTTCATCAAAAACTTTTGGTGGAAAGTTCCCATATGTAGGCATACCAAACATAATTAAATCATAATCTGAAGCATCAAGATTATCAAGATCAGCTTCTATCATTGAAAAATCTTTATTCTCAAATTTATCTAGCATTTTTATCTTTTCGCGAAGTTTCCCCCTTAATTCTATTGGAAAGTAGCTTACTTCATAATTGGTAAGAACACTCGCAATTGCTTCTGCTGTTTTTTTAGTCCTTCCGCCCATAGTGAAATATATAATTAATGCTTTCATAGTTTTATTTTAATTTAACCTAATTAAAACCTTTCTCTTGTTTTTTTTTCTGCTTCGTAATAAATTGAATATCATAAAAATAAGAGAGTAATGAAAAAAAAAATAGTTATAATTAGTTTTTTCTTTCTTCTAAAATTCTACTCCGTAACCGCATTTAAAGAAAGTTCGTTCTCTTATCCATCCGCTATGATCATAGAATTCTGAAGCAAAAAGTGTTGGAGCGCCCCAAAAACCAATATCAATATATATTGGAATAAAAACTGTTCCATATCCTAAAAATCCTATATTGAAATTAGTGGAATTTAATCCTTTTAAAGCATCTCTATCTATTTCTATTTCAAAAATTCGATGCATTTGTGGTGAATTTATAGAAGATTGGAATCCAAATTCAACTATTGAATTTGTATCATTTAATGTTGCAGAATATACACTACCACCTATATGAAGTGTATCATTTATATCTCCCGTTTCTGGTATATAACATAACATTTCATGTCCCGGATTTGCAGCAAAGGTATTCCAATGAATATCACTAATAAATTCACTGAGAGAATTGTCAGTATCAATCCAAACAGTGAGAAATTCGTCAGTTGTATTATCAGTAATATCGCTTGCAAAATCTACTAAAATATAAAGTGAATTTAGTGTTAAATGAACATAAAAGAAATTATGTGTATCTGAATTATCCTCATCTGTCAACAAATATTCTATAAATTGCCAGTCTGAGTATTGCCAGCCTTCAGCTGCATTAAAATTTCCATCGATAACAACATTAAACGCTCCACCTTCCCCTATTCTGGGGAAAAAATAACCGATAAATCCACCCGATATCCCTGCTACGAGAAAGATTCCTATAAGAAATCCTATAAAACTTTTTCTTTCAATCGGCATAGTATTCACGCAATTTTTAAGATTTTTTAGTAAAAAAGTGTTTTTATATAAGATCCAACTCGTAAATTTATTTTTTTGTATAAAAGATATCAAAATTTTAATATACATTTGCCAGAAAATGATCCTTTAATATTGAGATCATCATTCACAAACAAATTTAATGCTAGCTTGATTGCTAGCAGAACCTGCAGCAGGAGTGAAATTTAAATATATTAATTTCGATGAAAGTTTAGTGGAATTAAAATAATTAATTCTTTCATTGTTGAATTAATCACTACTTTTATAAAAGATTAGAATTAATTGTATTATTTCGCAACAATCCTTTAACTAAATGGAATTCAACACAGATTTGATGATAAACGATTCAATTTAGATGAAGCAAAAAATTTCTTCGCCTTTCGACACGAAAAATGTGTTTTCCGAAATCTAATGCATAATGGAACGCCAAGTGACGAAATTTTCTATTATGCCTTACTCTCTTTGAGAATGGAATTTTGAATAAAAAAAAAGTAAATTTATTTTTTTCTCTTTTACCGGTTCAGACAAGTTCCAAGCAATCAAAGTAGCAAAGTTCAGTGTCAGTTAGGAATGGATATCAGTGCCACCATCAACTATGATGGTCTGTCCTGTAATGAAATCAGAGTCACTGCTAGCAAGGAATACAACCGTACGGCCAATATCCTCCTCGCAGTCGCCGATTCGTCCGAGTGGAATTTGTGCCATTGCGGCCTTATACTGTTCAGGGAAGTTCTCCTTCCACTGGATCATCCCTGGAGAGTTCGCGGCAGGGCAGACGACATTCACATTAATTCCTTGCTTTCCCCACTCACGAGCTGCTACACCTGTGATCGCTCGGATTGCTTCTTTGGTTGCCGAGTAGGGTGTGAAGCCCACCATCCGTTGGGTTCCGGCACCCGAAGCAAAGTTGATGATCTTACCACCCCTTCCCTTCATATGTGGGAAGCAGGCTTTCATGAAGTAGAATGTCCCCATAAGACCTGACCCCAGCGTCAAATCCCAATCCTCTTGCGTTATTTCTACAAAGGGAGTACTTGGTCGTGGAACACTTTGCGCATTATTTACCAGAATATCAATAGCCCCATATTCGTCAACTGTGGTTTGCACAACCTTATCTACATCTTCACGTTTACTGACATCACAATTAATAGCCATCGCCTTTGCACCTAGGTTTCGCAGTTCAACAGCTGTTGAATTTGCTGTATCTTCATTAATTTCAGCAACGATGACGGTTGCACCTTCCTTTGCAAATGCAAGGGCTATACCTCTTCCAACTCCTTGACCTGCCCCTGTTACAATGGCGACCTTATTATCCAATTTACCCATAATCAATCACCTTATGTGAGCTAAATATTTTTAATATTTTAATAATACTTTTATTTTTTATTTTCTAAAAATTACTGCAAATTTTTTTTAAGATATTATTACATTTAAATATTATACAATTTAGTATAAATTGTAGAATTAGATTAATGAGAGTTAACTCTCTTTAAATTCTCTATAACTTTATTAGAAGCAAAAGAAGATAGACTTTTTTAAGATAAAAATTGATGCATCAACAACACTATGCATATTTTTGACTTCCACCTAGTACGAATATAATCTAACTTTTATTAAAAAAAGAAAAAAATATTGAATATTAGTCTCTTTGACCCAGAATTGTCGTGGAACATACACTGAATGCACCGCCAAGATTATGGCATAATCCAATCTTAGCGTCTGGAACTTGCCTTCCTTCTGCACGACCTTGTAATTGTTTTGTGATCTCGGTTAACATGCGAACTCCAGTGGATCCAATCGGATGACCAAATGATTTGAGTCCACCACTCGGATTTATGGCAGTTTCTCCATCCCAATTAAAGGTTCCATTCTTTAATTCCTCTGCAGCTTGACCTCGATCACAGAATTGTAAGTCTTGACAGTTTATGAGCTCAGTTATAGTGAAACAATCATGTACTTCTGCAGCGTCGATTTCTTTTCGTGGATCCTTTATTTCCGCTTCTTTGTATGCATATTCAGCAGCTTTTATAGTAGACGGAAATGCAGTAAAATCAGCACCTGGACCATTAGAAGGGATATACCATGGGAAATTAGTCCTGCAAGAAATCGCATTAGCTTTAACTACCACATAATCATCAGCATGAGCATAACTCTCTGCTAGTTCTGGTGTAGTTAAGATTAATGCAGCAGCTCCATCTGACATAGCACAACAATCAAATCTTCCCAGAGGATCCGCAATCATAGGCGCTTTCATTGCCGCTTCAATAGAAATAGGACTTCTAAAATGAGCTTTTGGATGATGGGCCCCATTATCATGATTCTTAACTGCAACTCTAGCTAAATCTTCCTTTGTCCAACCATATTCATGAAAGCATCGTGTAGCTGCCATTGAAAACATTGCAGGAGCAGATGGCATTGGATATAATGGATGTCCAAATATTTTAAATCCAGGTAAGCCACTTGAACCTTCATCCATGAGCTTTTCGACACCACAAGCAAGTACAATATCATAAGCGCCAGCAGCAACGGCAAAGCAAGCATTTCTGAAAGCATCCATTCCACTAGCACAGTAATTCTCCGTCCTAGTTGAAGGTTTTCCATCTAGCTTTAAAATATCTTCTACCATTGCGCCAGATAATCCAGTAAAGTAATAGAATATACCAATCCAACTCGCATCTACATCATCTTTTGTGATCCCAGCATCTTTAATTGCACCTTGGAACGCTTCAAAGAGTAGGTCATATTGGCTTTTATTCCATAACTCACCATATTTGGTCATATCGCAACCGATTATGGCTACTTTATCTTTTATTCCTTTTCTTACCATTTTTTATTACCTCCTTTATTTTCTCCCCCTTTCGGGTCTACATTTCCAATAATAATTCTTAAACTCAGCACCTTCATGTTCTTTTCTAAAGGTTAATTCGACTCTCATACCAATTTTAACATTTTCTTCGGGTCTATCAATTTCAGTCATATTTAACAAAACCCTTCCTCCACCATCTAAGTCTATGACACAGCGAGGAACTGGAACATCCAAATAAGTTCCTCCTACTAAATGATCTAAAGTATAAGTGAAGATTGTCCCCTTTAACTGGAGTTTTATTGGTTCGAGTTGATCGTCAACTCTACAAACAGCGCAAGATCGAAGCATATCTGGATATTGTACTGTCCCGCAGTTTTTACATTTTACTCCATACCATTTATAAACTGATGGAGTATCCCTCCAGATTGTAACTGCGGAACTTTTTCTTGTATATCTATCTTTTTCGAGCAGTTCTTTGAAGTCAAGAAACTTATTATAATTTTTTATTGTCGACATCGACTTCTGGTGTCCTATAAAACCAAGGCGAGATTTACCAATATCTCTTAAAGCATTTCTGTCTTTAACTTGCATTAGGATAGCATCTGCTCCATCTCCAAAACTTGCCATGATTATTTTATCTTCTTCCTTGGGTCTTCTTAAAGCGGCAATAAGTACCATAAAAGCCATAGGGGTTCCTGTATTTCCAATTTGGAAGAAAATACTGTTTTGTGCAACTCCTTGACCAAATTTCATCATTTTAGCTATTCTACCATGCAATCTTGGATTGTCATAATAATATGCTGCGATGTTAATATCTTCAGGTTTTAAATTATTTCTTTTCAAGATTTCAGCCATGACCTTTGTAATATTTTGAATGTAAAATTGTGCGTCCATTTTCACTTCAAAAGTTCTTATAAATTTATCCTTTTCAGCTCTTTTCCAAGGTCCTGTAACATTTGCAGATACAGAATAATAATCTTCTATTGAAATTGGAATACTTTCTTCATCTGAAATGAGTAAAGCAGCAGCTCCATCAGC
>JBHLJZ010000136.1:0-8454 GCA_048887165.1 Candidatus Hodarchaeota archaeon
TGAAGAGATCATTGCTACTTTTGATGATATTTTAATTCAACCAGGTTATACAAACTTTGAACCTGATGAAGTTGATACTTCAACATATTTAGGTAATTATAAATTCAACATTCCCATAATGACATCAGCAATGGATACGGTCACAGAAGAATTAATGGCAACTAAAATGGCTTTGCTTGGTGGTTTGGGAGTTTTACATCGAAATTGTTCTTATGAAAAGCAATTAGAAATGTGTCGTAAAGTAAAATTGGCAAGATCTTTTGTAATTGAAGAAGTAGCAACTATAAATGTAAACTCAAAGGTATCAGAGGCAAAATTTGCGATGGAAACTTACGGTATAAGCGGTTTAATGGTCGTTCAAGATAATAAAAAAGTCTGTGGTATATTTACTAAAAGGGATATTCCGTTTAACGAAGAAGACATAAGAACTGGCAATGTAAAAGACTTTATGACAAAAAATGTTATTTCTATTAAACCAGGGGTTTCTAGGGATCAAGCATTAGAAGTGCTTTATAAACATAGAATAGAAAAACTACCAATTATAGAAGATGGATATTTGAGAGGATTAATCACTAAAAAGGATTTGAAACCAGAATTCCCACTTGCATCTATAGATGAAGAAGGACGATTATTATGCGCTCTAGCATTATCACCAAAATTTCCAGCATCAAGCGAGAATCAAAAAACTTTAAAGGAGATAGATAAATATGTGGATATCTTTTTCATTGATGTTGCAGATTTTTATAAGAAAGCCGATATTGAAGGTACAAAGAAATTAATGGAATTTCTTGAATCAGATTTTGTTTTGGGAAATATAGGGACATATGAAGCTGGAGAATTCATTCTTTCAAAATGTGATTTTGATGAAGAAAAATTTATTGGTTTAAAGGTTGGAATGGGATCAGGCTCAATTTGTACAACTTCATTACAAACAGGAGTAGGTGCTCCTACTATTTATGCAACTGCTCAGGTTGCTGATGCCATTACAGATTATAACCCAAAGATTAATTTGATTGCTGATGGAGGTTTTAAAAATCCTGGTGAGATTCCAAAAGCTATATCTGCAGGAGCAGATTTAATTATGTCAGGACATTTTTTCGCAGGCTGTACAGAAAGTCCTGGTTATGTAGATACGATCCAAGGGCGTAAAGTGAAAGTTTATAGAGGTATGGGAAGTAAAGAAGCTCGTACTGCAGGATATATATCAGATAGGTATATAGAAGGATCAAAAATGTTGCCTGAAGGAGTCACTGATTATGTTCCCTTTGTGGGAGATTTAGATGGTGTTTTACTATCACTAAAAGAAGGACTTCTGAATGGAATGGTCTACGCAGGAGCAAAAAACATACAAGAAATGAAAATATCTAAGGTTGGAGTTGTCACTCCTGTTGGTCAAAGAGAAACGAGAACTCATGATCTAATTGGGAAGTTTTGAATTTTTTTATCTATAATGGTCCGAATTTGTTATAGTAAAATAGATTATTAAAGATCTATTAAATAACTTATAACATGAGTAAATTTTACTTTATTATTAGTAATTCTATTATATGTAAGACTGAGATTATATGAAAAAAATTGAAAGAGCTATAGTCAGTGTTTTTGATAAAACAGGGGTTGTAGAATTTGTAAAAACCTTGGTAGATGATTTTGGAATTAGTATATTATCAACTGGTGGCACCGGAAAATTATTAGAAAAACATGGAATACCATATCAAAAAATTTCTGATTATACAAAATCGCCAGAGATTTTTAACGGTAGAGTCAAAACAATTCATCCAAAAATAGAAGGAGGGATCTTATTTCGTAGAAACATAGAAAAACATAAAGAAGATGCCGAAAAGTACAATATTCAGTCTATAGATATGGTTATATGTAATTTATATAAGTTCAAAGAAGCTATTTCAAAGCCACACACAACCTTAACTCAAGCATTGGAGATGATTGATATAGGAGGTCCAACAATGATACGAGCAGCGGCTAAAAATTTTCCAGACGTTGTTGTTGTACCTGATTCAAAATATTACAATCAGATTATTAAGGAGATGAGAGAAAATAATGGATTTATAACTGAAAAAATGAGGGCTTCATTAGCACAAGATGTTTTTGTAATTATGGTAGATTATAATATGGCAATTGCGAACTATCTTCAAAAATATTATAATCCACAAAAATTTGGAGATCGATTAATTAAAATATACGAGAAGGTTTCTGATACGAGATATGGAGAAAATTGGGATCAAGAAGCAGCTTATTATAAAGACCATTCTTTGAAGTACGGGTTGCATAATCTCTCTCAACTCAGTGGAAAACAGATTTCTTTTAATAATTATTTAGATATTGATTCGTGTTTGCAGATTCTTTTAGATTTTGGAAAAGAGAATTATGTTTCAGTAATTTTAAAGCACACTACTCCCAATGGAGTAGCAATTGATAAAATAAATCAATTAAATTCTGTTAAGATGGCTTTTAATACGGACCCTATGTCTGCTTTTGGAGGAATCTGGGGTGTTAATAAAGATCTCACTGTCAATGTTGCCGATTTTATTGTAAATGAGCATAATATCTTTGTTGAGGCATTATTAGCTCCTTCATTTGAATCAGAGGCACTTGAAATTTTAAAACAAAAGAAGAATATGATCTTACTTGAATATGGAGACCTCCTTGATAAGAAAGAAGAAATTTATGAAAATCCTGAGATTCGAGGAGTATTAGGAGGGGCTTTAGTTCAAGATTATGATTGGAAACCTGTCATTAAAGAATGGAATGTGGTAAGCCAAAGAAAAGTAGACGATATAGAAAAACAATCATTGATTTTTGCTTATAAGGTTTCAAAGTGGGCAAAATCTAATTCAGCTTGTTTTGCTCAAACATATAATAGTGGTATTTATACAATAGGAATTGGGGCTGGTCAACAAAGTAGAATACACGTAGTAAAGCTTGCTGCTCAAAAGGCGATAGAATTTGGACATAAGAATGAGTTAAGAGATTCAGTTATGGGGACTGACTCTTTCTTTCCTTTTCCAGATGGGCTGGAAGTTGCGGTTGATTATGGAGCTAAAGCTATTATTAATCCAGGAGGCTCAATTCGAGATAATCTAGTAATTAAGAGAGCAGATGAACTTAATTGCGCATTAGTATTTTGTGGTAAACGAGTATTCAGACATTAAATATCAAATAGGAGAATTGAAATTTCAAGCGAGAATTTGTGAACAATTTCTTTAAAATCATTATAAATTTTAAAGATTTGAACTAGAGATGTGTTAGTTATTAATACAATATAGGATTCAAACGATTTGATTTTAGTAGAAAAAAAGTTTATAAATTCCTAAGTATAAATTTAATACACAACTTCTTCAATACTTAATAATTTTATAAAGAGGGACATGTTCGATCTATGGACTTTTTCTTAAAAAATTTACGCGAAACACTTCAAGCAATTAATAAGTTAATAGATAATCATGTTGCCGTTGTAAATACTAAAAGAATTAGAAGATGTAATAATGTTAAATCCTCAAATCGTTCTAAAATTAATTTTATTTGGAGATCATTAAATTATCTTGAACAAGAAGGAATTCTGGAAATGAATGGATCATTTTCTCCTAAAACTTATAAAATAACATCTAACGAGAAAATTGATATTGATAAAATTATTTCTGATATTCAAAAAGAAAGGAATAAGTATTGAGTTTTTTGAATTATCTTGTTATAATTCTTGGAGAAAATAAATTCCTCCTAATTTAAATGCAATTGATTCAGGAGCTTATTAAATTTATCTTGTATTTCTTTATTTTCTGGATTTCTTATTAATCTCTTTTGATAAAAAATAATATTTCCATATTTTATTTCAATCTCATTAAATAATTTAAACCATGAGTTAAAATCGTTTAATAAATCTATAACATCTGGATCCTCTTCAAACAATTTAACATCCTCCTTCTTATCTGCTGAAAATTGCATAGATTTATATCTTTTTAAGGTATAACCTTGTTTTTTCAATAATTGAACGTTTGCCTTTCTAATAAAAGCTTCTAAACCATTTCTCCATCGAATAGACTTTTCGTTTAACGTATCAATTGATTCTTGAACAGTTTTTATCTCTTGGGGAAAAATTGTTTCATTTTTTTTTGTTAAAATTTTCTTTATTTTTTGAAATTCAATACTAAAATTTCGAATGTATTTGTTAACCATTTTTTCAAATTCAAATAACACAGCATTATAATTTTGGGCGAATAAGACATCATAACTTGAAAATGTGAGCGTTTCTACATCAAATGAACCTTTTAATTTTTTTTCAGCAATAAGCTTTTTAAAAATAAAATATAACAATTCATTTTCTTTTGAGTCCAATTGTTTATCATAGAAAAAATCATGAAAAGAAAAGAGATAACTATTTTCTAACATCAAACGTTCAATACCTTTTTCAGTATAGAATTTAATCTCTCCGTTGTCATCATAAAAAATGCCTTTAATTTTCTCAGTTTCCTGCAATTCCTCTAGAAGATTCTCAACTAAATTTGAAGGGATGTCCAAATCTCCTAATTTAATATAATCTTCTGATTTCGACTTTTCAATCAGTATAAGTTTTATATCGTTTTTGGCCTCACTTATTTTAGATTCATTAAATATTAAAATGTCGCCTTTTTTAAAATAGCTTAAATTAAGTTCATTAATGAATTCTAAAAAAGAATGGTATGACATTCCAGTTTTATCAAGATAATCATATATGTTAATTTTTTCCTCTTGTTTAATTTCCTCTCCTATTTCTCTTAAATTCTCGTCAATTTTGCTTAAAATATGATGAGTATCTATATTTAAATCTTCAGCTAATGAGTCTATTTTTTCATTCTTCTTATCTATATCAGTAATAGAATTAATCTCATCAATTTTAGTATTTAAAAATTTTGAATAATAAAATCTATCCTTTTCCCTATTAAATATCCCACTCCTGTGATCAATATACAGATCTAAGATTTCAATTAATAAAATTTCTGAAATATTAAGCTTTTTCGATATTTCAGTGATAGAATAATATCCGATTATTTTTGAGTTTTCAATTTCTTTTTTCACTCTTAAGAGCCCTAAATTAGTTAACCACTGAGTTCCTTTATGATAACTAGTTAAATACTCTTTTGGTAGACTTTTAACTAGTTTTATAAAATCATTATCTAGTATTCGTTCTCGGAATAGTTTTAAATCTATAGAACTTCTTTTTGCAGCTTCACTATTGATTTGATTTTGAATTTTTTTCAAAGAATAGTAAATTTTTTTGCTTTTACTTAATAGAAAATCATGTTTAGTAGAAATGGAAATATCTTTTATAATCTCATCAATCAATTTGGGTGGAATATAATCGAATTTTTTAATATTAATTAAGCCTTTACTTTCAAGTTCCTGAATAAATTCAGATTTAAGATAATTATATGGGTAGAAATATCCTAATTCAGAATAGTATCCCTTAATATGATTTAATTTTATCAATGTTTTTACAAAAATGCTTAACTCAATTTCATCCTTAAAAACAGGAAGATTATTTAATATTTCAGTTTCTGATATCTTCTGGTTTTTATTAAAGAATTCAATAACCTTTTCCTTTTCTACTTCATATACATACATAAGAAGCTTATCGCTTACTTTAGTATAAAAATAAATCTCTTTGTCTACTAAAATTGATTTTTTCAAGTTTTTTATAAAATCTTTAATTCTTATCTTTTCTGTTTTAGAGATTTCGGTAAAATTATATCTCTTAATTAAAATATGTCTTTCTAAAATTTCCAAAAGTTGTTTTGGTTCAAAATCATAAAATTCAATATCTTTAAAAACAGGAAATATTGTTTTCATTAAATCAACTAACTTTAAAAATAGAGGATTATCTTTTTCTTTTGCAATTTTAGAATATAGTGATTTTGAAATTTCTCTAAATCGATAGAGATCTTTAAAATTATAATTTTTACACCATTCAAAAAAATTCAATAATGAAAGAAGATTCTCTTCTTTATTTTCTTTTACCAATGCGTCTAAAACAAGATCCTTAAATGGAACTACTAGTTCCTGATTATTTGCTAATATTTTATGCAAAAAAAAGTAAATATTCTCTCTAATATCATTGTTCTGCTCCTGTATTAAATTGATAAATTTCTCAAAATATTTTTCAATATAATAAGGATTAGCTAACATCGCAAATCCTAATATTATCACAGTGTTTGTTCTTACTTTATTATCATCGAAATCAAGAAGCGATTCTAACTTAATTATTATTTTTTCAGAAATATAATTAAAATGATTTTCAGCTAATATACTTAATATGTAAGTAACAGGCACTAGATGTTCTTTTAAATCTAATAATTCCTCCAATTCATTCATTATCTTTAGAATTTTGGTGACTTTATCTTTAATTAGACTTTTATTAAGTTTTTCAACAATCGGCTGAAGAATTGAATTGTTTTTAAATTCATCTAGGTTAAACATAACTAAAATATGATAATAGTTAATTTTATAAGAATTTTTTTAATGGTTCTATTTCTAAAATATCTTCTATATTTTCAATAAGAAAAGTGGGATTTGTTTTTTCCAGGTCATTTTTTTTTCCATGACCTGAAAGTAAAGCGATACTTTTAATTCCCGCATTATTAGCAGATTGAACATCTGCTGGAAGATCACCCACAAAATAAACATCTTTCTTATTTATTTGAATATTAAAATCCCTCTTAATATGTTTTAATGCTAATAAAAGAGGAATTGGGCTAGGTTTTCTCTGTGGGGTATTATCTCGAGAAATAAAGACTGAGAAATATTGATCTAATCCTAACTTTGTTCTGTACGAATTTAAACGCTTTCCACTAGTATTTGAGACAATTCCTAAAGGAAAATTGGATTGTCTAAGTTTAAATAAAATATTTTCTAGATTTGGTTTTAATATCTCATATTTTTCATATTTGGGATACATTCTTCTAAATTTTAAAAAAAATAAAATTCTCTTCCATCTGCTTGGAATATATTTTTTATAGACTTTATAGACTCTAATTAATGCTTTTAATCTATTCTTTGAATCAGATTCTTCAAATAATCTAGCAAAATCTATAAGCCGCATATTTTTTATATTTTTCCATTTATAGAATTTATTTTTGATAAGTCTTAACGCAGTAAATTCAAGAGCTTTTTGGGTAATTATTACACCGTCAAAATCAAACAACAAAATTGGAGGATGTGACATAGGTATTAGTAAGAATATGTTTTTATTCTTAAATCTAATCAAATTCGATTAGTATGGTGTAATTATTTATACTTATATGAAAATTAAAAAAATTAAAAAAAAGGTTAAATTTTGATTTTTATATGTTATCTACTTCATCAGGTTCAACACTAACATAGCTTAATAACCAATCAATATGTTCCTGTTTTTTGTTTATGTTAAGTACAGTTGTTAAAGGAATAACGTCTCCGTGGCCTGGCATCAGAGTTATGGTTCCAGATCTTAGAAGAAAAAACTCAAACACATCAGGTATTTCCTTTTTGATACGAAGGCTTTTCGTAGGAATTCTTTCGGCAGATGTAAATATTCCCGCCTTATGATAAATTTCATTTCGTTCAATTTTCCAGTAATCAAAACGAGCACTAAGAACAACTAAAAATAGAATAATTGCTAGAATTAAAGTCATTACTAGGTAAAATTCAGCAGTTAAACCAGCGTTAAATTCTCCTCCGGGAAGAGCAATCGGACCAAAATTCGGAAACACAAGAAATATTAATAATAGAATAACTACAACAACCACCAGAATTAGAACGAAAAACTTTGTAGACGAAAAATCAAAAGCAGTAATAAAAATGTTTATAAAGAACACAATAAGCCAGAAATTTCCATACCACGCTACAGGATCCTGGACTAGCATTTGTAATAGCCAAAGTATAAACGATGTTATGAGCAAAGGCCAGAAGAAAATAATCTTTGGATAACTTCTTAAAATAACATGAGTTACTTGTTTAGATTTTTGTTGAGACATATTTTTCACATCTATAATTTGTTAACAACTTAGTTTTTATTATAAAAGAGCTTTTAAAAATATATATAGAAATTCTCTTTAAAAAACCTTCTTATACATCAGATAATATGTGAAGTTTACTTCTTTAAAAAACCTAAATTTTTGACTTTTATAGCAGATACAAATTATTAAAAAAAGTTCCTTATTGACTGAACAAACTTATATGAAAGAGAGATTTGTTGATTACCTTCCTTACTTATTCCCATATGCCCTGGAAGTAAGTAAATCACATCCAAATCATTCACAAACTTTATTGATTCAGTAAGAACTTGCAAAGAGCCACCTGGGAAATCATAACGCCCAAAACTTCCTCCTGTAAATACTAAATCTCCTGGAATTAGAATTTTTTTATTAGGTTCATAATATGATATTGAACCTATAGAGTGTCCTGGTGTATGAAAAATTTGAAAATCAAATT
>JBHLJZ010000137.1:0-8446 GCA_048887165.1 Candidatus Hodarchaeota archaeon
TCTTCTTCAAATGACATTGTCTCTTTTAAATCAGTGATTTTAACCCCAAAACTTTCCTCTATATCGGGTAAAATTGTTCCATCTGCCAATAAATCGCATTCTTCTTTTGCTATAACTTTACTTATTGTCTCTGAATATTCTTGCTTAAATAACTTCCTTTTTACTTCAGCATCGCCTTCACCTAAGATTTTAGGGAGAAATTCATCTCTTATATCGATAACCATTATATCTGGAAACTGTTTCCTAAGATAATCTCTCTCTTCAATTCCTCTAATAATTCTCATTAAACCATGGTCGATAAATACTGGAATAACATCAATATTTGCTTTTTTTAGTAGAAGATAAGTTAATGCACTATCCACCCCTCCAGAAAGGGCACAAAAAACCTTCTTATTTTTAGCATGTCTCCTTAGAAAATGTAGTGCTGAATCAATAAATTTTTCAGGTTCTCGAGGAGGATCTATTAATCGATGATTTAGCATAAAACGAATTAATTCCTTCAGTTAAATAAGAATAATTATTAAGTGGTTATGGTTTGAGATTTGATGATTAAAATATTAAAAAATTTTGGAAGAGAGAATACTTTACAAAAAATTAATGATTATAAGGAAAAAATTGACTTTTTATTTTTCTCATAATACCGTTGATGATATTCTTCAGCCCGATAAAATTTTCCAGCAGGTACTATTTCAGTTACAATGGGTTTTTTATATTTACCAGACTTATCAAGTTTTTCTTTTAGTTTAATAGCTGCTAATCTCTGTTCCTCATTATTATAAAATACAGCTGATCTATATTGGGTTCCAACATCCCAACCTTGACGATTCAGAGTTGTTGGATTATGAATGTCCCAAAATTTTTCTAATAACTCCTCGTAAGAAACAACCGAAGGATCATAAGTTATTTGGACTACTTCAGCATGTCCTGTTTTATCAGTACATACATCCTTATATGTTGGATTCTCAGTAGTTCCTCCCGTATATCCTACAACTGTATCGATTACTCCCTTAACTTTTTGGAATTTAGATTCAACACCCCAAAAACATCCGGCTCCGAAAGTTGCTATTTCTGTCATACTAATAATAATATAAAAATGTAAAATGAAAAATCTACTGCTAATTGATTATAAATAAAGTCAATCTAACTCCAATAAAAAAAAATAAGATCTTCATGATTATTTACTATTTAAAATCCAAAATTGAACATTTATCTGCAATAAAATGAAAATTCAAGAATTAAAAATAAAAAAAGGTGTTATTTTTTCTTTTTTTCTTCCTCTAACTTTCGTAATTCAAGGTGATAGACCTTTCCTACGGTAGTTTTAGGAACCTCATCAATAAATTCTACAAAACGTGGGTACTTTTCAAATCCCATGTTTTTCTTAGCCCAATCTATGATATCCTGCTCTGTGACTTTTCCTTTATACTCATTCTTCAGCATAATGAATGCTTTTATGTTCTCCTCCCCTTCATTATCTAAAATCCCAATTACACCACATTCTTGAATTGCTTCATAATTGTAGAGTAGATCTTCGACTTCTGCTGGATATACCGAGTGTCCCTTATATTTAATGAGGTTCTTTTGACGAGCTTTAATTGATATATAACCATCTTCATCCATTACAGCTAAATCTCCCGTCCATAACCATCCTTCCTTTATAGTATTTTTAGTTTCTCCTTCTCTTTTATAGTATCCAATCATCATTTGAGGGCCTCTCACAACTAATTCACCAACTTCACCTATATCTAAAACCGACCCATCAGGATTGCAAATTTTGACTTCAGTACTTGGAAATGGTATTCCAACCGTTCCTGGCTTGGTTTTTCCTACAAATGGATTAGCAGTAGTAGCAGGTGACATCTCTGTTAATCCGTATGCCTCACGTACCTTAGCACCACTGATTTCTTCAAATTTTATTCTAACATCTTCTGGTAATGGTGCAGCGCCACTTAAACAATATTTAATACTTGATAGATCATGCTCTTTAATGTGTTCATAATTGTTTAAATTATTAAATAAAGCTGCAATTCCAGGAAAAATACTTGCTTTTGTCCTTTCAATAACCTCAACCACTTCATGAGCTTCACGTGGATTGAATACACATGCAATTTTCCAACCTTTGTATATCGCAATATTCATTCCTGTTACAAGATAAATGTGGTAGAATGGTAATGCTCCTAATAATACTTCATTTCCTTCCTGTGTTCCTACAAACCATGCATCAACTTGCACACAATTTGAAATAATATTTCTATGTGTAAGCATCGCACCCTTTGGAAATCCTGTTGTTCCTCCCGTATACTGAAGCATAGCAAGATCATTCGTATCAACTTTCACCTCAGGTGGATTTGCTTCTGTTTCTCGTATAATATCTTCGAAAGTGGGTTCTCCACCCATTTCAAACTGAGGGGGTGCCATAGGATCTGGTGATAAAAAAGGAGAAAGATTAGTATAAAATTTATGTTTTACTCCTGTTTCTTCGATAATAGGATCAACCATCCCAGAGAATCCTTCCCAGCCTAAATAAATTTTTGCTTCGCTGTCGTTTAACTGCCGCTTAATTTCTAAACTTTTAAACAAAGGTGAAATAGATGTTACAACTCCTCCTAGTTTTAAAGTCGCATAGAAATAAGCAATAAAAGCAGGATTGTTTGTATATTGTATTGCAATACAATCTCCCTTTCTAATTCCAAGTTCATGCAGCTTAGTAGCCGCTCGATAAACGATGTTCAATAACTTAGAGTAAGTTAATTCAAATCCCATAAAATCAGTAGCAACATTATTGGGATATTTTTTGACTGAACTTTCTAAGGAGTCAACTAGTGAAATATTTGGTATTTCGACTTCTTTAGGAACACCTTCAGGCCAATTTTTATAATATCTCTTTTGATCTGACATATAAATCTTAAAAAATATCTTTTAAGTTATTATATAATCAATTTTTTCGCTTTTATTTTTTTTATATTTAATGCATTTTTAACCTCAATAGATAAGTTTTCCATCAATTTCATTTAATTAATATTTAAAATAATTTGATAACAACAATATTTTTTTTGTTATGCTATTTTAAATTTATAAATCAGAATAAAAATATCTAGAGGAATTGTTTCTATGAAAAAAGATCATCGATTTGTAAGAGAAAACGGAAAGGTATTAATGTTAGGAAATGAAGCTATTGTTCGGGGGTGCTTGGAAGCTGGAGTATCATATATCTCTCAATATCCTGGAACACCTACTAGTGATATAGGTGAATCTTTCCATCAAGTATTAAGGGAGAATCCTCAAACACGAGAATATTTAGTACATCAATGGGCTGTTAATGAAGCTGTGGCAGCATCAGCATGTGCAGGAGCTGCTTGGACAGGGTGTAGAGCTCTTAATCCTATGAAACATGTAGGATTAAATGTAGCAAGTGATGCCCTAAGCGTCATTGCTTTAAACGGACCAAATCCCGGTGGTATGGTTATATCTGTTGGTTCTGATCCGGGATCATTAGGTTCGCATCAAGAACAAAATGAAAGATTTTATGCTTGGATGCTTCACATTCCGACATTAGAGCCCCACACTCCTCAAGAATGTAAGGATTGGGTAAAAATTGCCTTTGATCTTTCAGAAAAATATGATTTAATTATGAATTTAAGAACTTCAACAAGAAGTGCTCATTCAAGAGGCTTTGTGGAGCTTGAATCATTACAAAAAGGAAAAGCAAAAGGAGAATTTGTTAGGAATATTCCAAAATTTAATTCATTGCCACCTCATGCAATAAATAATCACATAAGATTATATGAGAGAATTGAAAAACTAAGAATTGAAATTCCAAAATTGGAATTAAATAAAATTTTTTCTGGAGATCACAAAATAGGTATTATCACCAGTGGGATGCCATTTGGATACACCGTAGAAGCTCTTAACCAATTGAATTTAAATAATGTGCCTATTTTAAAACTCGGGATAATTTATCCGCTAAATCATGAAGAGATCGTCGATTTTATCCAAAATTTAGATAAAGTAATTATTATCGAAGAATTAGAGCCATTTTTAGAAATGAAAATTGCTGAGATTGCTCATATTCATAAAATCAAGGTTGATATAATTGGACAAAAATCTTTTCCAAAATATAATGAATATTCTACAGGATTGATAACTACTTGTTTAGCTGATATTTTTAAAAAAAAACCAAATGAAAAGATCAATCACGCGATCGATTATTTCAATTCATATAAAGAGATTATTCCTAGTAGATTCCCAACCTTTTGTGCAGGATGTCCTGAAAGGGCTACGCTTTATTCTATTTTAAAAGCAACCAATAAATTGGAAAACACTGTGATTTGTGGTGATATTGGATGTTATGTAATGTCTTTTTTTCCACCTCAGCAATGCAGTGATTTAATAATTTGTATGTCTGGAGGGCTAAGTGCTGCTATTGGGATGTCCGAAAAGACCGATCAAAAAGTTTTAGCAATGATAGGGGATTCTACCTTTTTCCATACAGGCATGGCACCGTTAGCAGAAGCAGTGGGATATAATTCAAATATTTTGCTAATTATTTTTGAGAATTCATGGACTGCAATGACGGGACATCAAAATGATGTTCTCCGTTATTTAATTAACCAAGGCTTTTCAATCGAAAAAATTTGTAAAGCATTTGGAGTTCCTTGGTTAAAGCTTGAAGATTCTTACCATCCTAAAAGATTGACTAAAAGTATTGAAGATGCCTTAATTACTAAAGGTTTAAAAGTAATAATAATAAAGAGAGAATGCGGATTACAAGCGCATAGATGGCGCATGTCCCAAATTAGAGATATAGAAGAAAAGAGCCAAAAAGTACAAGAAATATTATATCATATTACAGGTTGCCAAGTATGTCATGAATGTAGTAGGATTTTAAGTTGCCCAGCAATTCGAAGAGTTAAAATTGATGAAGTTGAAACTATGCAAATTGATGATGATAGATGTATAAGATGCGGAGTCTGTTATGAAATATGTCCCAATAAGGCAATACACAAATCTATTATTAACGCATTCGAAATGGAGGTTCCATTCCGTGATTTTTAAAGAGACTGATATTGTGAATGTGGTTATAGCAGGAACAGCAGGTCAAGGAGTTATAACCCTTAAGCGATTGATTGAATTTGCTGCCCAGCGAGCAGGCGTTGAAAGATGTTTTGGAAGCGAGATGCATGGTTTAGCTCAACGAGAAGGAGGAATAACTAGTCATACACGCTATCAGAAAAAGATCTTTCCGAATGAAAGGAAAAATCTTCAATCTTCCCTTATCTGCTATGGAGACGCTGATTTGTACATATGTTTCGAACCAGTTGAAGCATTAAGACGAGGAATATTTGCTTCTAATAAAACTTCTTTTGTATTAAATAGTCGAACAATTCCAGGGGTAATGATTACAGCTGATTTAGAAGAGTATCCCCCTTTAGAAAAAATAGAAGAGATATTAAAAAAGTACTCAAATGATGTTTATTTTTTGAATGCTACTGACTTGTCTCTTAAAAATTTTAATTCAAATAAGCAGGTAAACCTCATCATGCTTGGATTTGCAATACCAACCGGAAAACTCCCCTTTATAGAAATTGAACATTATGAGGAAGTCATTAAGGAATGGTTGCGAGATCCTGATATGAATTTAAAAGCGTTAAATCTTGGGAGAGAAGAAGGTAAAAAAATTATTAAGAAAAGTTCTTGTTCTTAAATATAGACATGACAAATTCAACTGAATTTAGTAGAAAATGAGACCATTGATCTTATTTACTCAAATGAGTTATTCTGTGATTTAGATCGAGAAGATCTTGAAAAAACACTTAAAGAATTCCATAGAATATTGAAATCAGATGGCCAAATGATCCATGCTAATCTTAGCCCCGTTCCAGAAAATATTTCACAAACAATATTTATTGAAGCAGATACTCATTCTATAGAAACTTCAATGCCTAAACCAGATTGGTTTTCTCCCTATTCAGATGAAGTTGCGACTCTTATGCATAAACTCGGTTTTAAGAACATTATAATAAAGTTTTTTGAAACACAAATTCACCTAAATTTTGAAGAAGCATTAATTGCATTAAGAAATTGGACTGTCAATCCCGATTATATTGAAAAACATAGGGATGATTTGTTAAAATATGGCATAGAATACCCTATGGAATATGTAATTTACTGTAGAAAATGAATTAATATTAATCTAATAAGCATTGCCATAAGAAATATGATATAACAACAATATTTCTTTAAGTAAAAATTCTTAGCCTGCTGTTCTTTTTATAACATCAACTAATCCTTTTTTATGAAGCTTTTGTAACATTTTTTCTACATCATCCACGGGTTTCTGAGAAATTTCAGCACATTCCTGTACAGAATTCATGCCATCACATACTTTTAAAAGCTTATATTCATCTAAACTAAGCATTCCTAATTGTACTGCCATAGGAGGAATCTCTTTTATTACAATCGGTATTCTTACTTCTCCACCTGCCTGTACAGTCTTAGCTCCCACGTCAGCCATGCTTGGAGAGGCACCAAAGAATGATTTGACACCGGTAATGTCATAATTATCATTTATATAAACATAAACGGTATGATCTTGAGTAGATATATCATCAGGATCATCAGGGTCAGGATATTGATTTGAATGTCTTAATTCTTTAGTGTATATTCCCATTTTGAGTCCATCCCTGATTTCCTTCTTGTCAAGTCTTAGTGCAACCATATCAGAGCAGATATCACACCAAGCCCATGCTTCAATTAGCGAAAAATATTTTTTTACCTTATTTTCTGGCATTTTTAGAAATTAAATATTAGATAATTAATAAGTAAAATATGTTGTTTACTAATATAAATTTTAATTACTTAAGCTTTTTGAGATTTAACATTTTAAAAACGAAAATAATTAAAGTCATTAGTTATTTTACTTATCATCTTAGTTTATTATATTTTAGCATTTAAAGATGTCAAGCTATAAAAAGAACATGTGTTTCTCATGTGGTCGCCCAATAGCGCCCTACGAAGCAGCAGTTCATTTTCCTTGCCCCCAATGCGGAGATGTTACTATATGGAGATGTGAACGCTGCAGGATACAAGGGAATACTTATCGTTGTCTACGTTGTGAATTTGAAGGACCATAAAAATATTGTCATAAAGTGATTTTAATGGGAAAAGAATTTGTTGCTTTAATTGATGTAATTCCTGAAGATCTTGAGGTAGATTTCGAAAAATTTGCAGGTAAAATAAAAGACATTTTACCAGAAACGTGTACCATTGAACGTTATGATATTATGCCCGTAGCTTTTGGACTTAAAAAAATGAGATTAAGAGTCAGATATCCTGAAGAATGGGGCGGAACTGATAAAATCGAAGATTTAATTGGCCAAGTCGATGGAATACAAGGTATAGAAGGGATAGCTTTCTCTAAAGCTTAAAAAACATTATCTAAAACAATCTTTAAAAATAGTGTTATTATAAATTGTTATTTACATTTTTATTCTTTTCTTGAATACTGATTTTATATTTTATCCATTCCCTTAGATCTTTTGTTAATAAATCATCAATTGAAGGAATTGAATGCAAATCATATTTATCCTTATAATGATTCTTAAAGCTTTCAAGTATTGCATGAGCTTGGTCAACTTTATTTGAATCAAGTAATACATCGTAAATTTTGCTTATTTTGGCTCCTGCATCTTTTATTTCAGAAGTAAAATATATTTCTTGTACATTTTCAGCTACTTTCTCCATAAATTTTTGTTGTTCTTCAATATGATGTTCCATATCATTTTCTATTGCTAATCTAATAATCTTTTCTGAATATCTAATTGCTTCATCAAATTTACTATTTAAAAGGCGATCTTCTGCCATTAACTTTAATTCCATAATTTTGGAAATTACATTTAATTGTGGATTTTCAATTTGATTATATTCTTTCTCGTCGTTCTTCTCTTTTTTTTTGGTTTTTTTCTTCATATTAAATTTGATTTGTGATTTTTCTAAACATATAAAAAACTGTTAATCTCTAACAATCTAATTAAACTTCTATTATTTATTTGTTAATTTTTCGAAAAACAGAGCAAGTTATCCTTTAAGCAATTCTTTTAAAAAATCTATCTAATTCTTTAAAAGAGATAAATTTTAATGTAGGCCTCCCATGAGCACAATGGTATGGATCTTTACATTTAGATAAATCAAGCAATATTTTCCTTATGTCTTTAACTGATAGATCATCTCCACCACGAATACTTCTATGACAAGATAAATAATTTATAATTTCTTCCTTTACCTCCGAAAAACTTTTATCCTTACCAATATCAGTAATATCACTAATGATTTCCTTTATTATTTCAATATTAGGAAATTTTTCAATAATAATAGGTATATTTCTCAAAATGAATGAGTTTCCTCCAAAATGTTCAAATTTAAACCCTAACTTATTTATTTCACTTAA
>JBHLJZ010000138.1:0-8249 GCA_048887165.1 Candidatus Hodarchaeota archaeon
AATTCTTCTAGTTTTGGAGCTGGAATATCAAGCAAATATATTTCTAGATGACGTCCTCTTTCTGCTTCTTCAATTCTGACCGTTTTAGATGAAATAATTTTTAATTGATTAAGTTGGCGCACATATTTTCTAAAACTCATTTTAACATGGGGTTCTATAGCATAGTTCTCACATATTACTTCATATTCATCAAAAGCATCGTCGACTAGGGTGTATGGTTCCCCTTTATTAATCAATGATCTTACTATTCCATACAAAGCTAATAATTCTTGATCATTAATTTTATCAACAATATCGCCTCTAAAGGTAGGATATACTTCGTTAGAAGCCTCTCGTATAATATCAGCATTTATTCTTTCTATTCTCTCTTTATCGGCATATAATCCACTTTTTCTTAATATTTCAATTCCGTGTCGCATATTCTTATGTTCAGCAACAATACGACTTACCATATTTAGTATACTATCATTCACAACATTTTCTTTGAATGCTAATTCGCTTCTATATTGTAAAATCTGTTTAGCTTCATCTAAATCATATGGTTCAAGCCTAATTTTTTCATTTAATCTACTTAGTATTCTTTCTGTTTCAATTTTCATCCAATCCTTTATTCTTGAAACTAATAAAATCGAAAGTTTTGCATTTTGATGACCAAATGTTTCAGCTACATCTAAAAACGCTAAAACTTCGTCAGATTTTAACAAATGGACTTCGTCAATGATTAATAACATATAACCTTTTTCTCTAATTAATTGCTTTAAAATCAGCTTTAATGCCTCATCATCAGAAAATCCTCTTCCAGAACCATGGGTATAACGTGCTAGTAATTCTCGAATTATTTTGCTTTTGGATCTAAAATTAATACAATTATAATATTCGATAAAAATATTAGCATCCTTTTCTATAGCTATAGTTTTAAAATTTCTTCCAAAATATCTTGCCGTGACTGTTTTACCGACCCCTCCTTTTCCTAATATTAAACAATTAATAGAGGGTTGTTCTTCTTCTTCTAAAATTCTTCGGAAATTGTATATTAAAGTTTTTAATGCTTCGTCCCGACAGTATAGTTTATCAGGTACATAGCTTAAATCAAGGGAACTAGCTTGTCTAAATACCGATTTTGTCATGAATTGCTTTCTGAATGCTTCCTCGTCCATGATAATACTGCTATGGTTAATTATAATTATAGGTATATATGTAATATTAGAACAAATTAAGTTTAAACTTTCTTATACTTAAGAATTTTTATAAAAAATTATAAGAAAAATAAATCTAGTCGATTTAAATGTTTTTATTATTTAAAGGGTGCATCATTGAATAGGATTGTTTTAATTTCGTTATATCATTTTTAGCATAAATTCTTGTAGTATTAGGAGAACTATGACCTAAAATATCTTGTAGCTCACTAATATCCATACCTGAACGTCTTAAATGTGTAGCTCCCGTATGTCTAAAAACATGAGGAGTTATAATTTTTGATTCTGGAAATCCACATCTTTCTTTAATTAATTTAATATCTGCTTGAACTACTCGAGGATTCAATTTTTGATTTCTAGTATTCACTAGTAAATAATCTTCAGTACTATAAGAGATTCTATCAGTCAGATAATCTTTCAAAATTTCTAGTGTTTTATGATCCACAGGAACAATCCTTTGCTTATTCCCCTTTCCTCGTAGTCTTATATATCCTTTCTCAAAATCAATATCCTTTACTTGAATATGACATAATTCACTTACACGAGCCATCGTAGAATATAATAACCTAACAATTATATAATACCGCTTACTTTTTTTCGAATTGAACAACTTCCTATCTTTTAATTTTTGGAAAATAATTTCAATATCAGATACTTTTAAGAACTTAGGAAGACTTTCTTCTATTTTTATTTTTGGAGACTTTATTGTACTCATAGGATTTTTATCAATGAACTCATTTAATGTTAGAAATTTAAAATAAGATCTTAAGGAGGCGATTTTTCTTCCAATCCCTTTCTTAGAATAACCCATATCTTTTAATTTCTTTAAAAATAAGCGAATCCTCTGTCGAATAATAGGAGAATTTAGTTCAATATTTCCAACAATGCTAATAAATTTGTCAAGATCATAGTTATACGCTTTTATTGTAGACTGTGCACAGCCCTCTTCTACTTCTTTAGAAATTAGAAAATCTTCGATAAAATCGGAAAAATTGTAACCCAGCATAATAAATCTTATAACATCGAGATATTACATAATATCTTGTAATATCCAAGTAATATAAGAAGAAAAAACCATAGAATTTAGTTTAATCCTTTTGCAATTGTCTTAGATATTTGCAAGCATTTATCCCAGCCCGAGCCCCTTCAGCTGCCGCAAATACCACCTGAAATAAACCACCTGTACAATCTCCCGCTGCAAACACTCCCTTAATATTTGTTTCCTGTTCATCATTTACTTTGATGTTTTTATTTTCATCTAATTCAATCCCAGCTTTTTTAAAAATTGAGTTAGACGGAACATGAGAAAGTATAAATAAACAATCTAATTCAGTTTCTTTGATTTCCTCAGAATCAGAAATCGTTGATTTATATAAAATCTTCTGGATAATTCCTTCTGAATCAGAAATAGCTTCTATTATTTCTGTATTATCAATAATTTCTATACCTTTACTTTTTGCTTCATTAACATTAGGTGGTAGGTCTTCAATATCTATATTTGTAATTATATGGGTTTTACAACCCATTTGATCAAGTTCTAACGCGTCTTCAATTAATT
Source organism: Candidatus Hodarchaeota archaeon (assembly GCA_048887165.1). GTDB lineage: Archaea > Asgardarchaeota > Lokiarchaeia > Sigyniarchaeales > SOKP01 > SOKP01. The sequence continues at coordinate 2,755 of JBHLJZ010000138.1, forward strand.
CTTCATCATTTCCATATAGATACACATGTCTGTTTCTATATAAAGGACCATCGCATAAAGCACAATAAGAAACTCCGTAACCGATCAAAACACTTTCACCTTTAATAACTTCTTTTCTTTTGCCCGTTCCAGTAGCTATTATAACCACATCTGCAGTAATATTTGCTGTTCTTGTTGATATCATATTTGTTCCCATCCCCATCATGAGCGATATGACATCTCCAGTGATTATTTTTACATTCTCAAAGATTTTAGCATGTTCTCTAAACTTTTTTAGCAAATCAATACCAGCAATGCCTTGTTCCCCAAGCCAATTCTGAATTTCTTTTGTTTTAGCTAAGGAGGAGGGTTCTTTTCCATTTAAAATTATTGTGTCTCTATTTGCTCTTCCACAATAAACTCCAGCGCTTAATCCAGCAGGCCCTGCCCCGATAATCAAAATTTCACATTTGTACTCTTCCATTTGTAAAAACTTTATACCTATATTATATAAATAAAGATTTACAGACTTTCTTAAATTTTTTTGCCTTTTTTTTTAGAAAGAAAATCACTTAAATTTAAAAAATTTGGTGATTCATTCTTTTCAGATAAAATTAATCTATTATTACAGCAGATTTTTATATTAAAATAGTGATAACGTATTATATAGAAATCTAAAAAAAAAATTTATCATAAAAAAAATAGAATTATAAAGTAGTGAATTATATGGAAAGAAATATTTTACTAAAAATTGTTTTAGTAATAGGAATTGGCTTAATAGTTGCTGGACCAATTTTAGGAATCGCAACTAGTAAAATTAATATAGCTAACTTGAAACCTGCGCTAGCTATTCCAGAGATTAGTGATGACGAACTTCAAAGTGCTTTCGCAAGACCATTTACACTTACAAAGAATCAGAAAGTTGCTATTAAATTCTCAGTATTTTATCCAAATGTCACCGCTCGGCTGAAAATATTTAATAAACATTATTATGATGCTGAATATGCGTTAAACTCAGATCCAACGACTCTTATTGGTGAAAATTTTATTTATTCAGTACATGTTTTGGGTACAACTCCTTCATTATCTACTGGGACCTCCGTATCAATTACAGAACAAGGAGAAGTTTATATAGAGTTTGCGGGTGACAGGAGTGGATTCAATCTTATTTCATTACCGGGAAGATATGTAGTAGTAGTTTATGGTGTTAATTCAGGACCTGATGAAAATGTTACCTTTAATATAGTGATTAATATTGATGGACCAGGAGCTTTTCTTGGCGGGTTATTCCTTACTATTGGAATAATTGTTCTTATTTGCTATGCTTTACTGCTATCCTACAATTATTTGAATAAATTAAGGAGAGGGAGATGATAATGCCAGAAAAAAGAAGTTTAGTTGATAATATACCTTTATTAGACAAGAATAAAGCCATGAAATTTATAGTATATGGCTTAATGGTAGCAATCTTATTTGGATTAATGATGATGATAAGTAGATCAGTCGCACAAAATGCAGATGAATGGCAAGATCTAGCATTGTTTGAAAATGAAATGAATTATCAACGTGCTGTATATGGTTATACAGATTATCAAGAAAGAATAGATCAAATTCAACGTATATATAATTGGATGGTATTTCAAGACGCAATTTTCATGAATATAGCTAGAGTAGGTGTGAATATTGCCCTTGTTTTTATACTTATAGGCTTTTTGAGTTTTGCGGTTTCAGAAAGTTATGATGAAAGAACTAGAAGGATCTTCTTGGTAATTGCAGGGCTTATTTTATTCTTAATTATGTTTACTACGTTCTTTGCTGCTATTCAAGTAACAGTTGTTTAAAATAACTTTAACTTCCTTTTTTTTTTTAAGATTTTTTGATCAAATTAATTAAATTCGTGAAACATAAGTTTCACGTTAAGAAAGTGATATGTAAATAGCATTGTGATATTAGAAGGATAACACCTAGTTCAAATTATAGAGTCTCTGAAATATATTATATCAAATTTAATGGTGATTTTATTTTGAATGATTTGATTTGGACTAGTATCAGACCAACAATTGAAGGGATATTCGACAAAATTCAAGGCTGTCTTGAACATGTGAATGATGAAACATTAGAACGCCAAACCTTAGTCATAGAGGGATATGCAAAATTAGTCCAAGAAATGCTTAAGTATACAGAATAATTTTAAACAAAATTTAGCAATTTTTCCAAGTTTTCTCTAATTCTTTATTAATTAAGATTACTAGTCAATAATTTTTGTCAAAAACTTTAACAAATTTTTTATAGAATAACTACAAAAAGGTATTTATCATATTAATAATATTGAAACCTATTTAAAACAAATTCGAAAAGGTAATTTGTATGCCTAGAGTAGAAAGAAAAATCGAGATTAAAGCGCCTCGAAAGAAGGTATTTGACATTTTGGATGATACTTTAAGTATGCCTAAATGGAATATCGTTGTAAATGAAATTTCAGAAGTAAAACCAGGTACTTATTTTGCTAAAACTAATGTAGGAGATACTACTGCTATTCGAACTGAGACTGTAGAGCCAGAAAAGATCTCTACAGACCAAGAGGGAAGTCTTATGACCTCAATGGGATATGTATTGACGCCCAAAGGAGATGGTACTGAAGCTACGATATGGGCTGAGTTCGATAATCCTGACGACGAGATGGTTCTTGGTTCAGCAGGTCTTGTCTTTTTAAAAAGCTTAAAAGCTTATGCTGAATATCTTGAACAAGGAGGAAATCCTGACGATTATAATAAGAAAGACCATTTCTAACTTTCTTCTTTTTTATTTTTATTTTTTATTTGAGTCAATTTTAAACTCATTATAAACAATGATTAAGAAATCTTTATTAAAAATAACTTGAAATTTTAAAACTTTATTTGCTTTAATGAACTTTGATAATTAAAATTAATACAAATTTTAATAATAGAAAAAAAATAGAGAGAGAATTGATATATGAGTGAATCTAATGGTCACCCTAGTCCTGAAAAAAAAGAACCGAGATTCAATATAGCAGAACCTCACAATTTATCACCACGGTCTAAGTTGTTAAGAGATTATTATTTTAAGGGATGGGAAAGAGAATGGGCTAATGAATTCACGTCTTTTACAACTGGAACTGATTGGGATTTAATTTGGAACGAGAGAGATTATTATATAGTGCCAGAGGCTCATCTATATATCGGAAATAAAGGTAAAGGGGTATTTGAAAGTGCTTTTAGATCTATGGCTATTCCAGTAAAACTACCAGATAATTTTTGGAAATTATCTTTACCCGAGCGTTTTACGACTTTTTTTGAAGAAATAATACTTAATTATATACCTCAAGAAATAATTTCCGAAAATGATTTAATTGCGGGTGGGAGATTTAATGCCCAACTCAGTTTTTGTTTTACCAAAAAAGAAACGAAAAAATTTTGGAAAAAAAATCTACAAGCAAGAAAAAGTTTCTTTAAATTTTACAAATCTGGATTTGGAAATACGGGCGCAACAGGAGGACATCTAATACCTGATTATGAGACAATAATTAACAAAGGATTTAAATTCCTTTATCAAAGAGCACAAAAAAGTTATAATAATCTGAGTAAAAAGGAAAAATATGGACCAAAAGGACAAGAACTCAGAGCTATGATAAAATCAACTGAAATCCCAAAAAAGTTAGCTAAAAAGTATGCTGAAGAATGTAGAAGATTAAAATCTAAGGCTTCTACTCCAGAGAGAGTTAATGAACTTGAACAGATGGTAAAAAATCTAGAACGTGTACCTTGGGAACCTGCAGAAACATTTTGGCAAGGAGTGCAAGCAATTTGGCTCACCCATATGTTAATACAAACTGAAGAATCTTATCCTGGAGCTGGTACATCATTTGGGAGGACCGATCAACATTTATGGCATCTCTATAAAAAAGATGTAATAGACGAGAAAAATATTACAAAAGAGTTCGCAAAAGATATTCTAGGAAGCTTTTGGTTTCATTGTAATACTGCTTACGATGCTATGCTTATGGTAGGAAAGCAAGGAATAACTTCTGCATTTGGACAGTTAATGACTTTATCAGGGTGCGGTTCAAATGGAGAAGATTTAACAAATGAATTAACCTATACAATTTTAGAAGTTATTGATGAATGGTCGCCTATTTTAGAACCAAAACCCAATATCCGCTTACATAGGAATTCTCCAGAAAAATTATTAGACATTATTATTGATATAGTGTCAAGATCTCAGGGTGCTCCTTTTCTAATTAATTTTGATGAAAGAAGCATAGCAGGAATGCTTGAAGAAGGGATATTAAAAGAAGACGCATGGGATTATGCGTGCGTAGGATGCCTAGAAAATACCATGCAAGGTAACGATCGCTCTGGAACTGTAAATTGCAATCCAAACTTAGCTAAGAGTATTGAATTGACTCTTTGGAATGGTAAAAATATGCCTGGTAATTTTATTAAACCTTGGTATAAAAGCGGAGAGCAATTCGGGCCAAAAACAGGTAATCCAGAGGAATTTAAGACTTGGAAAGAATTTTGGAATGCTTGGAAAAAGCAGATTAAATTTATGATTAAATATTTAGTAGAAGTAAATAATTTGACAGAAGTCATTCGTGGTAAATATATACCAACTCCTTATTTGTCTACTTTCGTAAAGGGATGCATAGAAAGAGGATTAGATGTAAGAAATGGTGGACCTGAATTACGATTTGTCACCGTGAATGGTGTTGGTTTTGGTACAACTGTCGATTCATTGCTAGCTATTAAGAAATTAGTATTTGAAGATAAAAAGTATACTATTGTGCAAATTAAAGATGCTTTGATCAATAATTTTGAAGGAGATGAGTATGCTGTTATGCAAACAGTACTAAAGAATAAAGCACCGAAATATGGTAATAATGATGATGAAGCAGATGAATTAGCCAGGAAAGTTATGAAAACATGGGCCGATGAGACTTGGAAATATAAAACTCCCACAGATTTTCAATATAGACCTGGAATGTTATCATGGAATTATTGGGCAGGTACCGATGCCAGTCTTACTGTTGCCACCCCAGATGGTCGTAATAAGGGGACCTATTTATCAAATGCGATTTGTCCTACCAGTGGAGCCGATGTTAAAGGACCTACTGCTGTTACTAATTCTGTTGGTATCGCTTTAGGAGGTACGGATGAGAATGGAGAATTAATTAACTATTTACCAAATGGAGCAAGTCATACAATTACATTCAATCCAAGTATACTTCGAAATCCTGAACATAGACAAAAATTCAAATCATACTTAAGAGGATATGATGAAAATGGAGGTACCTGTCTACAAATTAATATGCTGGATGCTGATATGTTAAGAGATGCTCAACAACATCCTGAAGGTTATACAAACCTACTGGTCAGGATCACGGGCTATAACGCATACTTCACAAGTCTGGGAAAAGAACTTCAAGATGAGATTATTGCGAGAGAATCTCATAAAATGTAACTTTTATTTTTTTTATTGATTTTTTATTTATTAGG
>JBHLJZ010000139.1:0-8193 GCA_048887165.1 Candidatus Hodarchaeota archaeon
CTTTTCACTCGGAAAATTCTGAAGCATATCTAAAAGGAAATTATTTTACCAACTATAGTGGTAATACTGTGTCAGTTGCTGCTCATTCTAATGCAACTTTAGAGGAGAACATTTTCGATCCGTCATTACCTATTCCACAACTAGAGATTACTCCAAATTCCAATGTTACTCTAATTAATAATGATAATGGAACTATAACTTTACCGATTCCATCATTTGATTATTTAGATCTGAAAAACTATACATTGGGTTATATTCCAGGTGATCCAGCGGATCAATATCCCTATGTTTATAATTCAACAGATGAAACAAGAAGGGTTGTAAAAAGAATCGGATTAGGGTTGAGTTTTGGATGGGCATTAGAGTATGCAATGGGCTATCTTTGGCGATTTGATTTTTGGAATGTTACAATCGGAACTGCTGAAAACTTTATAAGAATGGATCCAAATACAGGGAGTTATATTGAGATCCAAAATGATGTGATTGAAAATGGACGAGGTTTGGCATGGGATGGGCAGTACTTTTTTGGATATGATCATAGTCAGCTCAAAATTTTCAAGTTTTCGATTTCTGGGAATGCTATACTAGTAAATAATTCATTTGACCTACCAAAAAAGGAAGAGGGAGGTATTCAAGGGTTAACTTCTGATGGAAATTTTCTTTATCTTCCAAGTAGGGGAGGAGCTTTAGTGAGGAAGATAAACAAAACAGGGGCAATTATAGAAGAGATTGATGTTCCTGGGGATGGTATTAGTGGAGGGTTAGTGTGGACGGGTTCACATTTCTGGGGAGTCTCTGGTGGGGGTAATTTGACTAAATATACTCATGATTGGCAGATGGTTGGACAATCTTACCCTGTTGCCGACGGTACATGGGCAATTGCTTGGGATGGAGATTATATTTGGACGCTCCAGAGAACATGTGAAAGTTGGGAAGATGCAAAAATGTTTCAAATTGAACCTTTAATAATAACCACTACTAGGTATCTAGTAGTAAAAGAAGATAATCCTTATACAATAACCGTCAGGTCTAATTCCTCTGATTTTGGTTTAAGATTTAATGAATCCCAGAATGAAATAAGCTTTGAGATTAATGGTAGAGATGGAACTACTGGAGATTGTGCGGTTTTAATTCCTAGAGCAGTTTCACTTTACCCTTATGCAGTATCCATTGATGGACTTCCGCTCAACTACACTGTGAGTAAAGATGAGACGTATATTTTAATTCATTTTGAATATGATCACAGCTCTCATGAAATTAAGATTCATTTGAAAGAAGAGTCGGTAAAGCCAACTATTTCATGGATTCATATTCTTCCTATTTCTTTGATATTCATTGTGTTATTGGGTTTTCGGGTATATTGTAAAAGGAAAATAAAGTTCTAATAATTTGCATTCTGGTTCAATCCTAAATTTTTTCTAAATTTATTAAACCTAAAAAGCTATTAACATTGAAACATTAATATTCTTTGAGATTGATATTTGATGAGTAAAATGAAATATTTTGATGCAAAAGCCAAAGAAAAAGAAGGTTTTAAAGAAATTAAAAGAAATGATAAGATATTAATGACTGAATGCGAGTTCTGTGGTAAAAATATCGTAAGAAATACATGGAACAAGAAATATCGCCTTATTAATATATGTCAGCAGCCATCAAAACGATTTTTTTGCTCTCATAAATGCAAATTAAGATGGATTTTTAAAATAGAAAGGGAAGCTTTAACCTAATTAAGAATTGAAATTTATTTTTGAATAAGTTTGTAAATTCTTCCGTCAAAAGCACAGATGAATAATTCATTAGTTGCATCTATTCCAAACGAAGAAATATTTAGATTAGTATTAATAAGTTCTGTATTATTAAGGACAGCCGTTCCAGAATACTCTAAGGCCCAAATTCTTCCAGAGATAAAATCTGCATAAATATATTTTCCAATAAGACTGGTTAAAGTTGATCCCCTATAAACATAACCTCCTGTAATAGATCGCCCAATAATATGACCATATTCATATATTGGGTCTTCAAGGATTGTTACGTTAGTACCTGAGTTAAAATTATGAAATCCTTCTTTTGTGCTCCAACCATAATTTTTACCGTTTTCAACAAGATCAATTTCTTCCCATGATCCTTGACCAACATCACCGGTCCAAAGGAATCCTGTAATGGGATCAAAACTAAAACGCCAAGGATTTCGAAATCCAAATGCAAAGATCTCTTCTGCCCAACCGTTTATATTCCCATAGAATGGATTATCAATTGGAATAGAGTATGGAAAACCGGAATTAATATCGATTCTAAGTATTGACCCTAGTAAAGTCTGTCGATTTTGACCATTACTATCTGGATCACCAATCCCACCACCGTCTCCTAAAGCAATATAGAGGTACCCATCTGGACCGAAACTTATTTGACCACCATTGTGATTTGAGTATGGTTGTGGAATAGTTAATAAAATAGTTTCACTAGATTTATTAGCTTTATTAATATCCGAAGAATTTACTTTCAAACGAGAGAGGATTGAATCATCACTAACAACATCGATATAATAGACATAAAAATAACCATTGTTTGAAAAATTAGGATGAAAAGCTAAACCCAATAAACCCTTTTCTCCTCCTACAGCAATTTGACTACTTATATCGAGAAAAACTTGATAATCAGTTACATTTTCGTTATTCTCAAATACTAAAATTCTTCCATCTTGTTCAACAACAAATAAACGATTTGTATCGTCTCCAGAATCATATATTCCAACTGGATTAGTGAATGTTAAGTTTTGAAAAGCAATTTGAATCTCATAATCGTAATTCTTTAATATTGCCTGTTGAAAAACATAGAAAGCAACAATTCCAGATCCTATTGAAATTATGGTTATAATTACAAAAATTGTTATTAATTTCTTTTTCAATTAAATCACATTAATATTTGTATTTAATACTAATAAAAAAAAGAGATGAATAGAAATAGGTACTTATTTTAAATTAGAAAATTTTAATCAGTATTCATTAAATTTCAAAAGAATTTCCTTGATCTAAAATTAGATTTATAATTCTTATAGATAACATAAAAAGAATATAAACTGTGCATATTTTTTGGATTTAATACTTAATTTTTAATTCCTTCCTTATCTAGTCGCTTATTACATAAAGAATCACATTTTTGAATATATAAATTATTCCGTGCCACTTGAAAGAACTCTACCTTTTCATATTTCTTGCTTAACAAGTAAACCTCCTTGCAGAGTTTTGAAAGATGTGGCTTATTAATTTTCCATTTTTTATTGATTTGTTGGATTGCTAAATTACTATCCGAGAATACTTGGATGAGTCCTTTTGAAAATTGTTCAGCTTTCTTTAAAGCATTGATAATAGCTTGATATTCTGCTGAGTTATTGGTAGTACGTCCGATGTAATCTACTTCCTTAAATATGATCCTGTTGTTATGAACAAATAGAAAAGCTATGGCTGCGGGACCGGGATTACCGCGCGCAGCTCCATCGGTATATATTTTTAGAGTATCACCAATTTTTAATGTAATCTTGCTCATATTAGTATAAAATCATTAATTTTAATTAACTATTCTTAAATATATTAAAAACAAACATTTTAATATAAAACAATTAATAACAAAGGCAATAATGTATGGAGAAATAGCTGGAATCCTTACTACTATATCGTTTGCTCTTTCATTTGTCTTAGCAAGAAGGATTCAGGAAGAAGCTACACCAATTTTTCAAAGCACTATACGCGCTCTAGTTGGTTTTATCACATTTTTCATTATTTGTCTAAGTTTTGGTATAATTTTAACTATTAGTCAACTACCAATCCTTTTAATTTTAATATTAATGATGAGTATATTATTTACAGTAATATTAGGAGATACAGCTTATCTTCAATCTCAGAAATCTTTAGGACCAGCTAAGGCTCTTGCGATTGGTAATACAACTCCTTTTTTTACTATTTTATTTGCTACACTCTTTTTAAAGCGAACATTTACTATTCTAATGATCTTTTCAGGAATTTTAATCGGAATTGGCGCTTATATCATTAATAAGAAGGATTATAATAGTCAGGACTTTGATAAAAAAAGTACTTCCAGTTCGAGAGATACTACTTATGGATTATTATGGGCTCTTTTTGCTTCTGTATCATGGGCAATAGGTTTAGCATTATCTGATTATTCTATAGGTCAGACTAATCAAATATTAGGATTGGGTATTTTAGGTACGGTGTTAGCCATGATGATAAGGTTCTTATTTGCCTCAGTTGTTTTAATTGGCATAAGTTTGATAGAACGAAGAAAGAAACCAATTCCAAAGTCTCGATCTACTTGGAAATTTCTAATTTTGTCCGCAATTCTCAGTTATGCGCTAGGGAGTATATTTTTTGGTGAAGCAGTTTATATTGTGGGTGCTTCTTTTATGGCTTTAATCTCTACTGCAATGCCCTTATTTACAATTCCGTTTTCTTATCTTATAAATAAGGAAAGCATTTCAAGGAAAGGCTTTATTGGAGTGATTTTGACGATATTCGGGGTTATATTAATTCTTATTTAAGAATAGAAGAATAAATCATAAAATCTTGTAAATTTAATTGTTATAAAAAGAATTAAAGTAATTACCTCAAATAGTTTTCTTAAATTTCAAGTTGTTTTAATTAAGCTTATTTGATCTATTGGAATATAAATAAGAATATTATGATCTTCGTCGCGTAATATAATTATATGTTCTGTAATTGCTTCAATTTTTCCTGAATGAACAGAATGGGGCGTGGGTAAATCTTTTACGTAAATTCTAATAGTTTTACCTCTTAATTCTTCAAATAAAGATCTTGGAATCATAATTATTATTATATATTTCAATGTAAATATTATTTATCAAATATTTAGATCTTTTATTAATTCCAAGTTATTAAATTGCATTTATAAATTTTTAAAGTAAATTCATATATTGCTTTACAAATCGGTAAAGAAATAAAAAATATAAAAAAAAATAATAAATAAAAATAATATTTATTTTGTCATTTTTAAAATTATGGTGAATTAGGTTCAATTTCACTAGGTTTTTTTGTTTCCCAGGTATTTGTTTCTGTTTTATCCAATTTAGGACTTAACTTTTTCTTGGTCTGTTTTTCTAAAGCGTTAATTTCCTCGGAATAGTACTTTTCGATTAATTCATCTCTTGTTGAAACTTCAATAGCTAATGGTTTTTTCTTTTTCAATTTACTCTTGAATTTATGAATCTTTCTAACCTGTTTTGGATACTTCAAGACTTTTTGATAAGCAATCAGATATCCTGAAACACCAATGGCTGCTGCTGTTCCTGCAATTGTCAATATCTGGAAAAGAAGAACATTTTCAGGAGGTCGCACGATATTCAGTGTCACTTGAAAACGTTCGAATTCATAATCATCACCAGCATATACTGTTATTGTAACGATAAATGTTCCGACAGGAAGATTTGTTAATAAAGCTTCATATACACCATCATTATCTTCATCCGTAAGCTCTCCTTGATAATATGCCCATGTATATCTCACTGTTGCGTTTAATACACTCATATTAAAGTCTAAATCTGTAAGGCGAATCATTAATCGTAAGTCCTGTCTTGGAGCAAGATTAAACACAGTTTCCCCTGTTATTGTAGAAACATTGGTATTTATTCTGTTTACTTGAATTCTTAGAAGCGCTGTATAGGATTGGTAATTAGGACGTTGGCAATATACCGTTAGAAATCTAACACCTAAGTCCAGCTCACTTGTATTCAAAACAACAGAATATTGGTGATTAAAAGGGTTTTCTGTCAGATTCCAAGTGAGTCCTTCACCAACCAATTGAACGGTAGCGCCTTGAACGGCTGTTTCACTTTCATTGTCAAAATAGTTCACTGTAATATTCAATAACTTTCTAATTGCAATCGAGAGCGTCCTATCAATAGTCTTATTGTAAAGTATACCATCATATTCCATATAGATATGTAGATCTGTATCTTTTTCAATTATCTCTATTTTAATTATAAAAGTCTTTGGTTGATAATTCACTTTTTGAGCATACAACGTCAGAAAATTAATTCCAAAATTGAGATCGTCAGAATCGAGAGTAAGATTATATTGATTATAAGTTGGATGCTTTGTTAAATTCAAAGATATACCTTCACCAACAATAATTACCGTTGCATTATCAATAAAGAGGCCTGTATAATCCTCAAAAACAACAGTGATGTTTATAAATTCTCCAATAGTTACTTCAATTGACTTATCTAATGTTTTATTTTGACTGTTTAAGAATAATTCAAGATTCGATGCTTTCTCTTTTACTTCTATTGTAAATAAAATTGATTCTGACTTATATCCTGCTTTCTGGGCAAAAATTGTTAGAAAATTTATTCCTTGACCCAAATTATTGGACAAAATAGACACGTTATATTGTTCATATACTAGAACCTCAGTAAAGTTCTCCTCAAGTGCGCCTGTTAACCTTATATCTGCGAGAGAAAGATGGCTATCATCTGCGATATCTCTAAATTGTACTGTAATATTTAAGATTTGATCAATTTCAGCTTCGAAATATCTGGTACTCGTTATATCTGTCTGATTGACGAATAATTGTAAATAGGCTTTTCTTTCTAATATGTTAAGTTTTATATTTACAACAGAAGTTGAATAATTCTCTTTTTCAGCGGAAATTACTAAGAAATGGACTCCTATACCCAAATCCTCGGCATTCAATGTATAATTATATTGATCTAGAGTTGGATGAGCTAATAGCGTTCTTGTAATTCCCGATCCGGAAACTTGTACTAGTGCATTATCGATAAAAACATCTGTAAAATCGTTGTAAATAGCAGTAATATTTAGATATTCATTAATCGAAATGTTATAGAATTCAAAAGTGGTACTATCTAAACCATCTAGTAGTACTTCTAAATAGGTATCTCGCTCGTTAACAGTAACAGTAATACTAACTAACTTTGCAGTATAATTATCTTGTTGCGCATAAATAAATAATAGATTGGCTCCAAGATTAAATTCATTCGTATTAACAATCCTGTAATATTGACCATATAGTGGATCATATAGGAAGTCATATAATTTTGTAGCTCCCGATCTAAGTTCTACAACAGCACTATCAAGAGTATATCCAGTTAAATCTTCATAAATGGCAGTTATATTTAATGATTCACCATAGTCAATTACTATGGATGTAGCTTGAGTTTCTTCAAGATAAATGTCCAAAGTGGTGTCTCTTTCATTAACAGTTATTACTATACTTGTTAAAGCAGCACTATAATTATCTTTCTTAGCATATATAGCTAGAAGATTTACTCCCAAACTTAATTGATCGGTATTGATAGTTAAATAATATTGATCATAGGTAGGATGGGGTGAGAGAGTATCCAAAGTAGTACCTCCTAATCTTAACTCGACCACAGCACCATCAAGGAAGTAGCCTGTAGTATCTTTATAAATAGCAGTGATATTCAATGGCTCCGCATAAGGTAATGTTATTGCAGTCCTTAGTATCTCATCGAGATAAATGTCTAAAGTAGCATTTCTTTCACCAACGGTAATAGTAATGCTTGCTAAAGAAGCGCTATAGTTGTCCTTTTTAGCATATACAACTAATGAGTTGACTCCTAAAATCAACTGGTCGGTATTGATGGTTAAATTATATTGATCATAGGTAGGATGGGGTGAGAGAGTATCCAAGAAGGTACCTCCCGATCTTAATTCGACAGTAGCACCATCAAGGAAGTAGCCTGTAGTATCTTTATAAATAGCAGTAATATTCAATAATTCTGCATAGGGTAATGTAATTGCGGTCCTTAGTACTTCATCAAGATAAATGTCCAAGCTTGTGTCTCTTTCAATAACTGTTATTGTAACTAATTGTGAAGCAATACTGTAATTATCCTTTTGCGCCAGAATAGTTAATAAGTTATTCCCTACAGTAAAATCAGAAGAATTTATCGTTTTAGTATATTCATTTCCTGATTCAGAAAGCTGTTGTGAATAACCTGGTCCTATTAGTTCTACTGTAGCTCCACTGATGAAAGAATTACTCACAGAATCATTATAAGAGGCACTAATATCAAAAAGTTCATTCCAAGCTACTTGGATTGAAGTTGAGACCGTTTCATTGAGCATTACATTATCTATATATGTTGCTCTAGAGCTAACAGTGACCTTGAATCTTATA
>JBHLJZ010000140.1:0-7935 GCA_048887165.1 Candidatus Hodarchaeota archaeon
TTTTTAGAATGCTCCTCTAAAACTGGTGAACAAGTTAACAAGGTTTTTGAATCAATGGGAAGAATTATGATTAAAACATCAAAATCATAATAAATTAATTACTGCTTTTTTTTGATTTCTATTGAAATTTAAATAAGAAGATGTTCAGTTCGTCTAATTATTTCATCCTGTAAATCTTTTCCTAAATTTATATAATAATCACTGTACCCAGCAACTCTTACAATCAAATCCCGATACATTTCTGGATTTTCTTGGGCTCTTCTTAAAGTATCTGCTGAAACAACATTAAACTGAATATGGTGACCACCCATATTAAAGTATGATCTTATTAAATCTAAGACTTTATTGATTCCATTTTCATTAGAAAGTAGTTGTGGATTGAATTTTTGATTCAATAAAGTTCCTCCAGTTTTAGTGTGGTCAAATTTAGAGGCTGATTTGAGTACTGCTGTCGGTCCATGAATATCCATTCCCTGAACTGGTGATATTCCTTCAGATAAAGGTGTAAAGGCTCTTCTACCATCCGCTGTAGCTCCAGTCACTTTTCCGAAATAAACATGAACGGTGGTAGGTAGTAAATTGATTCTATGAACCCCTCCTCTTGTATTCGGGCGTCCATTAATCGTATCATACACGATTTCAAAAACTTGTTTCGTAATATTATCAGCATAATCATCATCATTTCCATATTTAGGCGTTTTATAGATTAACCTTTGTAAGATATCATTATTTCCTTCAAAGTTTTTATTTAGCGCATCCAAAAGTTTATCGATTGAAATGAATTTTTTATCGAAAACATTGTATTTTATAGAAACTAAGATATCTGTAATACTACCTATCCCTACTATTTGAATATAAGATGTATTATACTTTGCGCCACCGTTATGATAATCTTGGCCTTTTTTAATGCAATCTTCAATAATAATTGAGAGAAATACAGTAGGAAGTTGAGACCATAGTCTTTCTATTATTAAGTTTCCTTTAATTTTTATATCCACAAAATATTTGATTTGTTTTCCAAAAGCTTCAATTAACTCATCAAAGGTTCTAAAAGTAATGGGATCTCCCGTTTTTAATCCAATTTGTTTATTTGTTAATGGATCAATTCCATTATGTAAAGTAATTTCTAATATTTTTACTAAATTAAAATAACCTGTAAGAATATATGCTTCTTTTCCAAAAGCACCAGATTCTACACAACCACTGGCACCACCGTTAAATGCATCTATTAATTCTTTACCTTGTTTTGTTAATTCTTTTATTATGATATCTGTATTAAAAACAGAAGGTTGCCCAAAACCTGTTTTAATAATCTTTAAAGCACGCTTTAGAAATTCATCTGGTGTCTTTTTACTGATCTGAACATTACTACTCGGCTGAAGAATTCTCATTTCTTCAATTATATCTAAAAGAAGATAAGATAATTCGTTAACGCCATCAGAACCATCTTCCATTAATCCGCCGAGATTAATATTACAGAAATCAGTATACGTATTACTCTCTTCAGCAGTAACTCCCACCTTTGGAGGGGCGGGCTGATTATTAAATTTTATCCAAAAGGCTTGTAGCAGCTCAACTGTTTCTTCCTTTGTTAATCTTCCCTCAGCAATATCTTTTTTATAAAAGGGATATAAATGTTGATCCAAACGACCTGGATTAAATGAATCCCAGGTATTAAACTCAGTAATAACTCCAAGATGGATAAACCAGTAATGTTGTAGTGCTTCCCAAAATGTTCTAGGGGCGTGCGCTGGTACATATGAGCAGATTTCAAATATTTTTAGTAATTCTTTTTTTCTTATAGGATCTGATTCCTTATCCGCTAAATTTTTAGCTTTTTTAGAGTATTTTTCGGCGAATTTTATGATTGCATCAGCAGCTAAATCCATTCCTTTTAGTTGTTCTCTTTTATCGAATGCTTTAGAATCATTAAAAAAATCCAAATTATCTATACTTTCTTTTATTTCTTTCTTGAAATCTAAAAATCCTTTGTGCCATATATTTTTACCTCCAACAGTATGACCTGGGGCTCTCTGTTCCATAAATTCGGTAAAAATTCCAGCTTCGTATGCATCTATCCATTCTTTATCTACTTGGGAAAAAATTTTATCTCGTATTGATCTATCTTTCCAAAATGGAATAATCCTGTGTTTCTGATTTTGATATGTATCTTCAGTAACCTTAAAAGAAATTTTCTCACGAGCATTTAATATTTTCATATCTGATAGACTATGACAGCATACTTCGGGGTAAGTAGGAGTTGCCTTAGGCTCAGGACCACGTTCACCAACAATTAATTCTCCTTTATTGATACAGATACCTTTATTTTCTAAAATATATTTAAAAGCCTTAGCTCTAGCAACAGGATTAGAAAATTTATGTGATACTCCATTTTTGTAAAATTCAGTTATTAATAAGGCCCGTTCTAATGAAATGTAAGGAATAGCTTTAAGACTTTGCGTTCTTAATCTTTTTATCCGCTCATTCATAGCTTAAATTATCAAATCCAATTAAGAAATATTTGGAAAGAATCAATATTAAATCTAACGATTATATATGAAAAAGCAAAAAGAAAAAAGATTTATTTAATTAGACTGTTTTTTTGCCTTTTTAATCTCTTTATCTCTTATAATACGTCTTAATACTTTTCCAACTGCGCTTTTGGGTAAACTACGTACAAATTTAATGATTCTTGGATATTTATAGGCAGCCATATTCTCTTTTGCCCACTCCATTATTTCTTTTTCTGTAATTTTACCTCGATATTCAGGTCGTAAAATGATATGTGCCATGATTTCTTCTCCCTTCACTTTATCTGCTACTCCAATTACGGTACATTCCATAATAGCAGGATGTTCATACAAAATCTCTTCGATTTCTCTTGGATAAACACTGTGCCCTTTATATTTGATAAGATCTTTCATTCTATCTAAAAGGAAAATATAACCCTCCTCATCAAGTTTAGCAAAATCACCTGTTCTTAACCAACGATATCCACCAGCTTCAAAAAAAACTTTTTTATTTTCTTCAGGACGGTTATGATAACCTAACATTACTTGAGGGCCACTAACTACTAATTCTCCAGCCTCTCCAATTGGAAGGAACTCTAGATCTTCATTTATTATTCCCACCAAAGTATTAGCTACAGGATGACCACAACTTCCAAATTTTTTTCTTGCCCAAGGAGGGCTATTGGTAACAGTTGGACTTGTTTCACTTAGTCCATACCCTTCACCCATAGGAAATCCGGTTTTTTTTTTCCATGCTTTAAATGTTTCGATTGGTAATGCTCCTGCGCCAACATTGGCGTATTTCAAACAAGAGAAATCTACATCTTTACTTTGAGGGTAATTTAAAAGATTTATAAACATAGTAGGCACTCCTAACATTAAGTTAGGTCTATGCTTTTCTATTATCTCAAGAATTTTAGGGATATCAAAAGTAGCTAAAACATATCCTTTCGCACCAAGTAAAGGGGCTTGTGCCAGTTCACAACTTTGACCATATATATGATACCAAGGGAGAACAGAAAGACTTATGAAATCACCTTTAATATATTCTTTTTTCATATAGTCGGAAATTTGTTTCATCTGGAAGATGTTTGCAATTATGTTGTAATGTGTAAGCATTGCTCCTTTAGGTAGACCAGTTGTTCCTCCAGTGTATTGGATCACAGCAACATCTTCTTTTGGGTTGATATCAACTTCATAATCCGTAAGAGGCTCAGGATTTTTTTCCATTAATGTATTAAAATGAATCAATTTATCATCCTCAGGAATATCTGGTACTCTCCCCTCGACATTAACAAGAATTACTTTGCTTAACTGTAAGTCATCCCCTACTTTTTTATATTGAGGGAAAAACCTATCAATCATAATTAAATATTTAGCACCAGAATCCGCTATCTGATAAGCTAATTCTCTTGCGATAAAAAGAGGGCTTATAGCGGTTAAGCTTGCACCGATTGATAATATAGCAAAATAACAAATACTAAAATGTGGACAATTTGGTAACCACAAAGCAACTACATCGCCCTTCTTAACTCCTTCATTCACGAGAGCTTTAGCAAATCTTCTTGTTAGGTTATCTAACTCCTTAAAAGTAAATTCTCTTCCATAGTACACCGTTGATACTTTGTCTCCATAATCTTTTGCTCCTTTTTCGAAAATATCAACCAGTGATATATGTTCAGGGATATCAATTTCCAAAGTTATCCCTGGCGGTAAATAATCCTTCCAAAATCGATTTTTAACATAATCTGGTAGATCCAGCGATATTCACCTTGTCTTTATAGATTTTTTGAATTCTTATTGAAGATTTTTTTTAAAAAAAGTTATGATCTTATTTAATAATTATTTTGTTTTTATTCATTTATAAGATCTTCAATTTTCAGAAGGCTTATTCATAGCTATGGAGAAAATTTTAATATTTTCTCTTAATTAATAAAAAATATTGATTATGTTTTTCTTTTTTCAAAAATAGTAATCTTTTCTTGATAAATATATATTTGGTTAAAAGTATGAAAAGTATGCATGAATTGGGAGTTCCAGTCCCAGTAAAAAGATCTTTAGTGGTTAGAAATATTAAGGAGGTCTCAAAAGAGCAAAGAGAAATTGCCTTAAAAGAAACAGAGTATAGTATGTTTTCATTTCCAGCTGATATGCTCGTTTTAGATTTCCTTTCTGATAGTGGCACATCTACGATGACAGATTTGCAGTGGTCAGCACTCTTTCATGGAGATGAGGCATATGGAAGAAATAAAGGATATTATATACTCCTTGATGCCATACGAGATACATTTGAAAGGGGGGATAATCCAAGAAAGATAATAAGTTTAATTCTTTCAGGGGAAACAAACATTAAAAAATTAATGGATGAAATTTATCTCACATCATTCAAAGGTGGATTTGTCAATGGAGGGATATACCAATTAAAGCGACCCAATGCTTTTTTAGTCCCGCAAGGTAGATGTGCAGAGCATTTATTATTTTCCACAATCGCCCCTATTTTAAAAGAAAAAAAGCCGAAAACCGAATTTTTTGTCCCCAATAATGGTCATTTCGATACTACAGAGGCCAATATTGCCGCGAATGGTTTACATCCAGTTAATATATTTTCTGCTAATTTGTTTAAAGAATTTCCTATAGATCAAATAGATGTTAGAAATCCATTTAAAGGGAACATGGAAATTGAAGAACTAGAATCATTCATAAATGAAAAAGGATCTGAGAATATCCCTTTAATTTATTTAACTATAACTAATAATACTGCCGCAGGTCAGCCTGTATCAATGCAAAATATTAAAGATGTAAATAAAATTGCTGATAAATTTGAAATACCTCTTTTTTTTGATGCATGTAGATTTGCTGAAAATGCTATTTTTATCAAAAAGTTTGAAGAGAATTATAAAAATAAAACCATCCCTAGAATCGTACAAGAAATGTTTTCATATGTTGATGGTTTTACTATTAGTTTTAAGAAAGATGGATTAGCTAATATAGGAGGAGGATTATTTTTTAAGGATAGTGGTATTTTTCACCAAAAGTTTTCTACAAACGGAGATATTGGAATCAAATTAAAAGAAAAGCAGATAATGACTTTTGGAAATGACTCATATGGAGGATTAAGTGGAAGAGATATTATTGCTTTAGCAGTAGGATTATATGAAATTGTAAAAGAACCATATTTAATTAATCGAATAAGTCAGGTACAAGAATTTGCAAAAAAGCTGGCAGATCATGGGGTTCCGGTAGTACTACCAGCAGGCGGTCACGCGGTTTATATAAACATTGATAAATTTTTTGATGGCACAGATATGAATATAGATGATTTTGGAGGTGTTGGCTTAACAATAGAGCTTGTTAGACATTATGGAATAAGAGCAGTTGAATTAGGCCCATTTGCTTTTGAATGGGATAATAAGAATGCTGAACAACGGGAAGGAATTTTAAACCTAGTACGCTTTGCTGTTCCCAGAAATGTCTATGATTCCTCACATATTGATTATGCTGTAGCCGCAATTACAGAACTATATAAAAATAGAGATAAAATTCCGAAAGTAAAGGTTTCACGAGGAGCAAAATTAAGATTAAGGCATTTTCAATCAGGGCTTCAACCAATATTTTCAAATTAATTGATATTATTCTTGATTAGACTTTTATTTAATCCCAATTTCTCTTTTCTCTTTTAAAAGAGAACTCTTCTTTGTATAAGTAGAGAAAAAATTTTAAAATTCTAATGTTCTCAATTTTTTCGAAATATTTTTTCTTCTTAGAATCTTCATAAAATCGTCTTCTCTTTGTTTTAAACGGCTTAAAAAATTATCTAACTTATCGAAATTATTGAACCAATGTTCATTTCCATTTACGATAATCTTAACGCCTTTATGTTCATTACTATTAATTATTGCATAAATTCCTCCAATTTCTGAGTCGTGCTTAATAAAAATTTTTTCTCCACTGGAATCATTCCCTTTTTCATTCCCTTTTTTTGCCCAAAACTGATTTTTTAAAAGATAACTCCTATACATACTCATCTCTTTACACACACAACCTTTTATTATGTATTATTTTTAAGTCATCTTGATATAGCAATTAATGACCCACGTTGTGACATCTAAATATTATAAGATGTAGTTCCATTATAGAATGCTGTGTTATCGAGAGTATACCCAGATATTACGTTATTTAATATCAAGAAACTCGAATACATTATATTCAAAAAAACATAAAATTCATATTTAAATCACCAAGTAATGCAAATTTAAGCAATAAGTACATTATTTTTACTTGGGGTTAATTTCGAGTCGAAAGTTTGTATTACCGCAACGACAAAAGTATAAAAAAAATTTAGTTATAAACTTGAATGAATTTATAGTTTTGTTGATATGAATAAAGAGAGGTATTAATGAAAATGATTAGCGAATACGATTTTTATATGAATCTCTATGACGATTTTGTTGAAACCCATAACAATGAGAAAGATAAATTCTTATGGAAAATGAATTCGATCATAGAACTAATGAAAGTCACAGAGGGTAATGAGGAAGGTGAATTCTGCGAAAATGGATTAAGAATGATAATGATCTTATTTAAAGATTTTATTTTTAGCCCATTAGAGCTTAAAAAATCAGCTTTCGAAAATACTTTAAATCAAGGAAAGGAAATCATTATACCAATTTTAAAACGAGAGCTTGATATTTATTAAGAAATATTTTTATCGATTATCTAAATTCTTTCTCAAATTTCCAAATAGAATCCTGAATGGTATGTAAATTTTTTACTACCTTGCCCTCTTTCATTTCTTCCATCTCCTTAGCATTATACATAGCTTTACCTACTGCTATTGTACGATCATGAGTCTCATCAATAATTTGTACTATATTATCTTTTTTAATAGAAGGATCAATCCTCGTAATACCTGGTCTCATTACATCTGCACCATTCGCAACATATCTTATTGCGCCCATGTCTACTACAATGGACTTAATTTTAACTTTATTATTCAATAAGAACGTTAAAACGGGGATGTAACCATCCTCATCAGTTTTCCATATCTTTAACTCCTTATTGATCGCATAAAGAGTGTCTCCTTTCTCGGTTTGAATGAGTTCAATACTAGCTTTCTTGGGAAATAATTGGTTTAAGAATTGTTCATTATATTGCTTTAACACTTCTTCTTTTAATGCTTTAATTTCGGATTTCTGAATATAATGTCTTTGTTTAATGTACATAATCATTAACTAAATAACAATTATTAAATAAAAATTTTTTAATTATTTTAATCTACTAACTGTTTTTATCTCTAAAACTTGTTTTAGATTAGAAAATGATTACTTTTATTGACGTTTTACAATTAGTCCTGCTAGGATTGCCAGAATACTTGAAATAACAGGACCAATAAATATTGTAACGGGTTTATATTCTCCGAAAAAAC
>JBHLJZ010000141.1:0-7891 GCA_048887165.1 Candidatus Hodarchaeota archaeon
ATTTCGAAGATATTGCTTCGATCGAAATTATGGATTTTTCTGAATTCTTAATAGACCATATTGAAATTGTTGAATCTAAAAAGAATGGTGATAAGAAGAAATAATGGAAGGATCAGTTTTAGTTATTGGAGGTGGAATCGCTGGAATTCAGACTTCGTTAGATTTAACAGAATTAGGTTTTAAAGTCTATCTAGTTGAAAAATCACCCTCAATTGGAGGAAGGATGGCTCAACTTGATAAAACTTTTCCTACAAATGATTGCAGTTTATGTATACTTGCTCCTAAAATGGTTGAAGTTTTTAGAAATCCAAATATAAAATTAATGACATATCATGAAGTACAAGAAGTTAAAGGAAAGGCTGGAGATTTTAAAGTAAAAATACTTAAAAAACCTCGTTATATAGATGAGAAGAAATGTAAAGGTTGTGGTGATTGCGCTTCTAAATGTCCTAAAATAGAAGTACCAAATATCTTTGACATGAATTTAGGTAAAAGAAAGTCTGCTTATATTCCTTTTCCCCAAGCCGTCCCTCCAGTATATTTAATAGATCCAGAATTATGCTTAAAAATAAATAAGGGTGTATGTGGTGTCTGTGCTAAAGTATGCCAAGCTGAAGCGATCGATTTTGAGCAAAAACCTCAAGAAATTGAAGTAAAAGTTGGAGCAATTGTTGTTGCAACCGGGTTTAGCATGCCTGCTGAGAAACTGTCTTCAAGATGGGGATATCAATTTGACAATGTGCTAAGCGCTCTTGAATACGAAAGAATATTATGTGCTTCAGGACCTTTTGGTGGACATGTATTAAGGCCAAGTGATCAAAAAGAACCTGAAAGAATTGCTTTTATACAATGTGCGGGCTCAAGAGATTTACATGAGAACGTACCCTATTGTTCTAGCGTATGTTGTATGTATACTGCAAAAGAAGCTATTATAACAAAAGAACATTCAGAAAAATCTAAATGTTTTGTATTTCGACATGATATAAGAGCTTATGGTAAAGATTTTTATGAATTTACACAAAGAGCCCAAAAAGAATATGGTGTGAAATATTTCCAAACAAAAATAAGTAAAATAGAAGAAGATCCTGAAACAAACGATTTAACTATTCATTATGAAGACTTGAAAACTGGTGAATTTCATGATTTTAAAGCAAATTTAGTGGTCTTAGCAACCCCGTTAGTTCCACCCGAAGGAAATAAAGATTTAGCAGGTATTCTAGAAGTTGAACTTGATAGTTATAAATTTTTTAAAGAGAAAGATTATTTTAATAAGTCCCAATCCACAAGAGAGGGTATTTATTTATGTGGATTTTGTCAAGGTCCAATGGATATACCAGAAACTGTTGCTGATGCAAGCGGTGTAGCTGGGCAGGTCACAGCATTTTTGAATTCAGTTAAATTTGATCAAATTAAAGAAAAAGAATTAGAAGTCCCAGAATTAGATATTAAAGATAAGGATGAACCTAGGATTGGTGTTCTTATCTGCCACTGTGGTATTAATATTGGGAAATATGTACATGTACCTTTACTTGCAGAATATGTAAGAACATTACCCAATGTAGTCCACTGTGAAGATAATTTATATTCATGTAGCTCTGATTCTCAATCAAGAATTAAAGAATTAATTAAGAATCATAATTTAAATAGGTTTATAGTAGCATCTTGTACGCCAAGAACTCATGAAACTTTATTTCAAGAAACTTGTCAAGAAGCTGGATTAAATAAATATTTATTTGAAATGGTAAATATAAGAGACCAATGTTCATGGGTTCATATGGATGATGCAGAAGCTGCAACTCAAAAAGCTAAAGATTTAATACGTATGGCGGTTGCTAAGTCAAGATTGCTTAAACCCCTAAAAGAAGAACTATTAAAAATCACTCCAACAGCACTAGTTATAGGTGGCGGAATTGCTGGTATGACAGCAGCTTTAAATATAGCAAGTCAAGGATTTAAAACTTATATTATTGAAAAAGAGCAAATATTAGGAGGTAATCTAAATTTTCTCAATGTTCTTTATCCGATTGAAGAAAATGCGTCAGATTTTTTAAATCAAACAATAGAAAAAGTAAATGAAAATGAGAATATTCAGGTTTTCTTAAGTTCTAATGTGAAAGATATTAAAGGATATGTAGGTAATTACGTAGTTTCTGTAATCGATTCAAAGAATATGGTACATGATTTAAGTATTGGAACAATTATCGTTGCTACAGGAGGACAAGAATTAAAACCTAAGGGTTTATTTCATTATAAAAAGGAAAATGAAAATGTTTTAACCCAACTAGAGTTAGAACAAAAATTCAAAGAAGAAGGAAAGGAGTGGCTTGATAATATAAAGCGTATAACTACAATTCTATGTGTAAATGCAAGACAAATTGAAGGAATTACTTATTGTTCCAATATATGTTGTGGAAATTCGATTAAAAATATCAGCCTTTTAAAAAAGCTAAAACCTAACCTCGAAATAATAGTCCTTTATAGAGACCTTCAAATGGCAAAAAAGAAATATGAGGAGTATTATCGAGAAAGAAGAAAAGATGCGATTTTTCTAAGATATGATTTAGATAACCTTCCCGTAATCAATAAGAAGAGTAAAAGTCCTGAAAAATACAATATTAAACTATATGATACTAATTTACAGGATTTCCTTGAATTTGAGACGGATATGATTATATTATCGACACCCATAGTTCCTGCTGATAATTTAGAAGAATTAGCAAAAATGCTAAAAGTCCCTTTAGATAGAAATGGTTTTTTTCTTGAAGCTCATGTAAAGCTAAGACCTTTAGACTTTGCTACTGACGGAATTTTCTTATGTGGATGTGCCCAATGGCCGAAAAATATCCAAGACACAATTTCCCAAGCAAACGGTGCAGCAGGGAGGGCAAGTAGATTTCTAAATGCTAAAGAAATCACCACTTCGGGAATTGTAGCAGAAACTGATCCAGAAAATTGCATAGGTTGTGGAAAATGTGAATCCGTCTGCCCCTATAATGCTATCGATATTTTGGAATCAGTAAAAGATTTTGAAGATGTAAGTTTAATTGTAAAAAAGTCATTTATCAACTCTGCATTGTGTAAAGGATGCGGTACTTGTGCAGCAACTTGTCCAAATGGAGCTATATCGATTAAGCAGTACGATTTTGATCAAATAACTGCTATGATAGAATCATTTCTTTTAGAAACTTAAGAAAAAAGGTAAATAAAAATATGCCAAAAACAAAAGCTAAATTAAAATATCCAAACTTTAACCCAGAAATATTGGTATTTTGTTGTAATTGGTGCTCTTATGCAGGAGCAGATTTAGCAGGAGTTTCAAGATTTCAATATCCTCCTAATATGAGGATTGTTCGTGTAATGTGTTCAGGAAGAGTTGACCCTTCATTTGTGATTAAAGCTTTAAAAGATGGTGCAGATGGTGTTTTAATAACAGGTTGTCATATTGGCGATTGTCATTATATCTCTGGAAATGAATATGCTAAAGAAAGATTTGAACGATTGCATGATATTATTATTAAACAATTGGGTATTAACGAGAAAAGAGTAAGACTAGAATGGGTAAGTGCCTCAGAAGGTAAACGTTTTGCTGATTTAATAACAGAGTTTACTAATGAGATTAAACAGATTGGACCTCTTAAAGTCTTTTAATTTATTGATCTTTACTTAATTAAAAATAATTTTTCTGGTTCTTTTTGATAAAAAATTCTTTTTTGAGGATAAAATTTAAATAATAATATATCTATTTTGTACACAATAAAATTTTTTTGATAACGAAAAAATAATCCTGATTATTAGTTATAAAGAATTTAAAAAAAGGGTGAGATTGATTTCTATAAATGAAAGAACTCATTCAAAAAGTCTCTACGATAAAAAGAAAGAAAATGGAATTTTGAAAGAAAATCTACAAATCGTTTATAATGATAAACAAATTCAACAACTTGGATTAAGTAAAGAATTGCTTAGAGAGAAACTAATAGAATATGAAAAAGAAACAGGTAAATATGCTGTATGGGAAGGAAGGATTACAAAGACCTTTTACAGATATTTAACTGGTCAAAAAATATATGAGCGCTTAAAAGAAAGAATTTCCTTGTATATTTCTCCATCAAAGAAGAGAAAATGGCATAAATTTATAGAAAACAATGAAAATGTTGCATCTTTTTCTAAATTAATCAGGGTTAGTGTTGATTATTACATAAAACACCATTTAGATTCATTAAGTATCGAATCCAAGATGGAAAATAAAGATTTTTCCAATATTCTGCTTGAGGTGAAAGAGTCTCTTACTGCAATCAAAGGATTTTCACAATTACTATTAAAAGAATACAAAGAAGATCTAAATAATCAAGTAGGAAATTCAGTTGAAAAGATATATGAACAATGTCAGTTACTTGAATCGAAAATTTCAAATAGTAAAGGAAGAAGAAATATTGATATTTTATTGATTGAAGATACTCCACAAACAATCCTTCTTTTCGAAGAAATTTTTAAAAAAAAAGGTTATTCATATAAAACTGCTACAACAGGTCAAGCAGGATTAAATGAATTGAAAGAATCTATACCAAAAGTAGTATTATTAGATGTAATGTTGCCCGATATTGTTGGTTGGGAAGTATGTAAGCAGATTAAAAAAAATAGTGATTTAAAGCACATACCTGTTTTCTATGAAACAGTTATACCTGAAGAGACTGTAAAAAGTAAAATTGAGGAAACGAGTGTAGATGGATACATCTTAAAACCTTTTGATTTATCGGCTGTCATTGAACTCTTAGACTCTATAATCTTATCAAATTAAAGAGTCATTTCCTTTAAAAGTGTTATAAAGTTACTTTTTTGATCTTTAACATCTTTTTAAAACCTAACAGATGATCAATTAGGATCATAAAACTCTTTCAAGTTATCGAAATCCATAATCTAACCTTAATTAATTTTCGATTTGCTAAGAAAAGCAAAAAATCGGAAAACCAAAACTAGCAAAATATCCGAATCCGATAAAAAAAATTAAAAAATGATCGGAAATCAAAATAATTTAATGAAAAAATGATCGGGATCCTTCAAAATTAAGGCATAATATTTATATAAGAAATTATCCTTAATTTATGACTAACGGAAATTTAGTGAGATTATGTTGTTAGAATTTAATTTTGGGTGATATTAATATGGAAGGTTCCGTATTAGTCATTGGCGGGGGTATTGCAGGAATTCAGACTTCTCTGGATTTAACTGAACTTGGATTTAAAGTATATTTAATTGAAAAGGAACCCTCAATTGGAGGCCATATGGCTCAATTCGATAAATTATTTCCCGCTAATGATTGTAGTTTATGCATTCTTGCTCCTAAAATGGTAGCTCTTTATAGGAATCCTAATGTTGAACTATTTACGCTATCTGAAGTCAAGAAAGTATCTGGAGCCGCAGGAAATTTCGATATCACAATTATCAAAAATCCACGTTATGTTGATGAAACCAAGTGTAAAGGATGTGGGGATTGTGCAGCCAAATGTCCTAAAGTTGAGGCTCCAAATATATTTGAAATGAATTTAGGTAAAAGAAAATCTATTTATATGCCATTTCCACAAGCCACACCTCCAGTTTATATGATTGATCCTGAGTTATGTTTATATTTAAACAGAGATGTATGTGGAGTATGTAAAAAAGTTTGCAAGGGCGAGGCTATAGATTTTGATCAGGAGCCTCAGGAGATACAATTTAAAGTTGGTGCTATTATTGTTGCTACTGGATTTGATATGCTTGGAGATAAATTATCATCAAAATGGGGTTATCATTTCAAAAATGTTGTTAATGCTTTAGAATATGAAAGAATTCTATGTCCTACAGGACCATTTGGAAATCAAATTCTTCGACCAAGTGATGAAAGTGAGCCTCAAAGCATTGCTTTCATTCATTGTCCAGGTTCAAGCTATTTGGAAGAAAACGTACCTTATTGTTCACGTGTCTGTTGTATGTATACAACTAAAGATGCAATCCTAACTAAGATTAATATTGAAGATTCTCAAATCTCTATATTTAGACATAATATAAGAGTATTCGGGAAAAATTTCTATGAATATACTAAAAAAGCTCAATCAGATTTTAATATAAGCTATATAAATTCAAATATTAAATCTATCGAAGAAGATCCAGAAACTAATGACTTAATTATTCAATATGATGATGTAAAAACAGGGGATATGGATAAGAGTTATAGAGCAAATTTGGTTGTGTTAGCAGCACCTTTAGTTCCTTCTAGTGGAACAAAAGAATTAGCCAAACTGCTCAAAATTAAATTGGATGATTATGGATTCTTTCAAGAAACGTCTTACTTTGAAAAATCTCTCTCTTCGAGAAAAGGTGTCTACTTATGTGGATTTTGTCAGGGACCAATGAATATATCTGAGACAGTGATTAATGCGAGTGGTGTAGCTTCCCAGGTAGCCACATTTTTGAATCCTGTTAGATATACTCAAACGATAGAAAGAGAAATAGACATAAAACTTGAAGAAGAAATAATTAAAATTACCCCTCGAGCTCTAATTATCGGTGGAGGCATATCTGGAATGACAGCAGCCTTAAATATTAGCAACCAAGGATTTGAAACAATAATAGTGGAGAAAGAAAATAAACTAGGAGGTAATTTAAATCATATTAATGTTCTTTATCCAACTAAACAACGTGCTTCTAATTATTTAGAAGAAATTGAAAAGCAAGTAGAAGATAATAAAAACATTAAAACGTTTTTCAATTCAAGAATTGAAAATGTGAATGGTTCCATCGGTAATTATAATATAACTATAGCAAATTCCGCCGAAACTCGTAAATTTGATGTTGGAGTTATTATAGTAGCAACCGGAAGTAATGAATTTAAACCTCATGGTCTTTTTGAATATAATAAACAAAATAAAAACATAATAACTCAGCAGGAATTGGAGCAAAGACTAAAGTATGAAGATAAATCGTGGCTTGATAACATCAACCATGTCACCACAATTATGTGTGTAAATGCAAGGCAAAAGGGAGGTATTTCTTATTGTTCAAATGTATGTTGTAGTAATACGATTAAAAATGTACAAGTTTTGAAAGAAATTAAGCCTGACTTAGAAACATTAGTTCTATTTAGAGAGCTGCATATGGCAAAAAAGGAGTTTGAAAAATATGTATCCAAGAGAAAAAAAATTGCTAATTATCTAAAGTATGATCTTAAACATGTACCATCAGTAATTAAACTAAGTGAAGATCCTGAGAAGTATAAAATTGAGGTTCCGAGTATTATCGATCCAAGTGATATTATCGGAGTAGAGACGGATTTAATTATTTTATCCACACCTATGATTCCACCTGATGATTTACAAGATCTCGCTAATAAATTGAATGTACCTTTAGATGAACATGGATTTTTTATAGAAGCACATGAAAAATTACGACCTTTAGATTTTACTGCTCATGGAATATTTATATGTGGATGTGCTCAATGGCCAAAAAATATTCAAGATTCGATATTGGAAGCAAATGGGGCAGCAGGTAGAGCTAGTAGATTTTTAAGTTTAAAAGGGATTTCATCTACTAAATTTGAGCTATTATCCTTCTTTTTATCCATAGAGTGCTTCTTTAAGGATATGAAAGTAAACAGGGAAAAATGTAATGGATGCGGACGATGCGCCGAAGTGTGCCAATTTAAAGCTATTTCTCTTCTTGATATACAACAAGAGTATGAAGATGTTAGTATCCCTACTAAGAAAGCTTATATTAATCCTGCTATATGTAAGGGTTGTGGTAAATGTTCTGCTACATGTCGCTTAAAAGCGATCGATCCGAGACATTACGATTTTAAGCAAATTTCTTCTATAATTGATCCATACTTTTTAGGAAAAACTGAAGGGAAACCAATTGATGA
>JBHLJZ010000142.1:0-7884 GCA_048887165.1 Candidatus Hodarchaeota archaeon
TATAAGAGAGAAGTCACGCCGCAAAAGCTTGGATTTGCTAACTGAGACCTGTTTGGAATTAAGGGGGAAAAAAATCCTATATGGGTTTATAATCCAAATACGTCTTCAGGAAATAATGAGAAATTAGGTTACTCAATTTGTTTATCAGATGGGAAAAAGCCAGTTTTTATCAGTGTTGGTTACAATATAAATATAGAAAGTGCTTTATATATCGCATTGAAAACTAGTTTTAACAATCGGCAACCAGAACCAGTATATATGGCTGACAAATTTTCTAGAATAAAAATTGAAGAATTAAGTAATTAAATAAAAGATATATTTAATAATTTCTATTCATACATTGCATTTTTTTCGAGATCTTCATCATTTCATTGAAAATCTTATCATTTTCTTCAATATTGTGACAGGTAATTAATTTTTCATTAAGTACTTTAATTTTCATTGTCAAATGCATAAATTCTTTAGGTGGTTCTAATTGATAGTAATAATTTGTTTGTCCATCATCAGTTAATTCTATATAAACCCATTTACCATCTTTCTGGGACCAATTCCACCTATTTGGTGTTAATTCTCTAGGCATGCCTCAACCTCACTTACGGTAAAAAAAAGTTGCTTAAAATTAGTATTCTCTTTTGAGTGAATCTATAAACCAATTAACCTTGTTATTGTATTTAAAGTTAGATGAAATTGTATATAATATTTATTAGATTTGAATATTAACCGATTACTATAAATATGTCATTTTTAAAAATTAATTTATACATAAGATAAGAGTATGTAATATAAAAAATTAAATCTTAGATTTTATTAAATTTAGATAACAGCTTTCCTGCTGCTTCTCGTACATCCACGTCACTGTCTTTTTGAAGTTCTTTTAGAACATTTTCAACTTCAGGATTTTCGAAATTATGCAAAGCTTTTATTATATATAATTTTATAATCCAATCTTTATCTTTTATCAATTTTTTAAACGCTTCAAAAATCCTAGGTTTATCAATTGTACTTAGAATTTTCAGTGCATAGACTCTTTTATCTCTAATATTATTTTCGTTAAGATCTTGAATAAGTTGGTCAATAATTTGTTCCTTTTTTGTTTTATCCAGCATTTTGAACATTTCATGGAATAGATAAGGGGGTATATAAATTGGTCTACTTTCTGCTTTAATTGTATGTGATTCAAAACGAGGAACTTCTTGTTTAATTAATGAATCATCTTTTAATTTTAATTGTACGATTAAATCACTTAATTTTTTATTCGCAGTTTGAATGATTCTTAACTTTTTGTTTAAATCTTCCAATTTTTTCTCGTTCTCAGCGTTTTTTTCAAGATAGTTGTCATCTTTTAATTTTATCATCTGGATTGTTTCTTCTAATGTTTTTTTTAATTCTATATTCTCATCCTTTAAATTTTCAATTATATCAATGTTGGTTTCAATTATATTTTTTAGTTCCTTATTCTCTGTTTCAAGATTTAATAATTTTTCGTTGAATTTAGATGAATCTTTAGGTATTTCATGCATTTTTTTTGTTTCTTCTAATTTATTTTGAAGATAATCTACTTTTTCTTTGAATTCAATATATAAAGCTCTTAGATTCTCAACTTCTTTATTGGACTGTTCTAATTCATTTATATATTGATTTTTATTTAACTCTGATTCTTGAAGTGAGGAATTTAAATCTTCAACTTCTGCTTTTAAAGATTCTATTTGAACACGATTTAAACCATTTTCTTCTGTCAATTGAAAAATTAATTTTTTTGTATCAATTAGTTGCTGGTTTAACGATTTAACATCTGCATTTTCATATGATTGTATATCTTCTTGTAATTCTTTGATTTTTTCTTCTAAATCGTAGATCTTTATGCGATTCATTTCATTTTCTTCTGTTAATTGTACAATAACTTTATTGGAATAAACTAATTCCTCATTATCTTCATC
This sequence comes from Candidatus Hodarchaeota archaeon, assembly GCA_048887165.1. Taxonomy (GTDB): domain Archaea; phylum Asgardarchaeota; class Lokiarchaeia; order Sigyniarchaeales; family SOKP01; genus SOKP01. Next base: position 1,938 of record JBHLJZ010000142.1, read on the forward strand.
AAATTTTTGTGCATTTTCTAATTCTGCAGTTATTTCTTCAATTGTTTGAGTTAAAATTTCTACATCTTTATCTTTTTTTACAATCTCTTCTCTTTGACTTACTACTAATTCCGTTAGGACTTGAACATCTTCAGGGATTGCAGACTCTTCGAAATTGGAAAGCTGTACTTTTTGACTTTGAATAATTCTCTTCTGTTCTTTTATTGTAAAATTCAACTTCTGTACTTCTTCTTTTAAGTATTTAATAATCGTTTCTAAATCAGAATGCGCACGATTTGCAGAATCTAATGAATCGATTAAATCTTTTAATTCTTTACTCATATCTTTTTAATCCGGTTTTTAATAAACTTAAAAAAATTTTTACTAAAATATCTTTCTTAAAGGTTATGAATATTAATTTATAGCTATTTTATAATTAGGTAGTTTTACTATAAAATTTTATAATTTTTATGTAAATTACATTTTCTTTGTCACTCAACATAAGTGAATCACTTAAATAGTAATCTTTAAAAATATGTTTTATATTAATTTCATTAGAATAAATACTTAAAATGTTGATAATATTACGTGATAAGTCGGGAGGTTATAGTATGAACAATGAAGAATTAACTGATATGAAAAAGAGTAAAGATGAAGATGATGACTGGGATGAAGACGACGATTGGGATGAAGATGATGAGAATGATGGAGAATGGGATGATTTTGATGATGATGATGATTGGGATGATGATGAGGATGACGATTATGATGACGATGACGATTATGATGATGACGAGTATTAATTAAAATAGCCCCATCTTTACTCGTAGGTTAAAAAATATAAAAAAAAAATAATTTTTTTAGACTATTTTTATTTCAATTATTCTATCTCCTTGCTGTATAGAATCTACAATATTTTGATCAGCAGCACTTAAAACTTCTCCAAAAATAGTATGATTATTATTTAAATGGGGAGTAGGAACATGCGTGATAAAAAACTGAGATCCATTTGTATTTGGTCCTGCATTAGCCATCGCTAATAAACCAGGCTTATTAAATTCTCTTCCGCTTTTAAACTCATCTGGAAAAGGATATTGTATATCTTTTCCTTGATATGGAAATGAATTTATCCCCTTTTGTCTTGGTCCATGATATCCAGTTCCAGTAGGACAACCCCCCTGAATCATAAAATCTGGAATTACTCTGTGAAATAATAAACCATTATAGTATCCCTTTCTAGCTAAAAATAAAAAACTAGCTACTGTCATTGGTGCATCACTGTCGAATAATTGTAAGTTTATGTTCCCTTTTGAAGTTACCATAATTATTTTTGTCATGTTTATCACTTAATTTTTAATTAGTATTATTCTTTTTTATTAGAAAATTTAAAATCTAGTAATTTTTAGATTTATTACCTATTATCTAAAACTTTTAAAATTAAAAGTGATAATTAATTTTATTCTCAAAATTCATAATATCAATGATACTAAAATGACAAATAATTCCGATATTTCTTACTTCTTTAATCCAAAGAGTATCGCAATTATTGGTGCTAGCGCTACAACTGGTAAAGTAGGTTATAATGTACTAAAGAATATTATTGATTCTAAATATAAAGGGAAAATATATCCTATCAATCCTAAAACAAAAGAAATTTTGGGTCATAAATCATACTCTAGTATTTTAGAAATTCCAGATGAAGTTGATATTGCAATTTTTGTTATTCCTGGAAAAAGAGTAAATTCAGCTGCAGAAGAGTGCGGCAAAAAAAAGGTTAAGGGATTAGTAATTATTTCAGCGGGTTTCAAAGAAATTGGTGGAGAAGGGGTTAAACGTGAAGAAGAACTAGTAAAAATTGCCAGAAAATATAATATGAGAATTATTGGCCCAAATTGTTTAGGATTTATCGGGATTAATTACAATGGTTCATTTGCTGCAAATACACCGAAAAAAGGACATATAGCAATGATTTCGCAATCTGGGGCGATGCTAACGGGAATGATGGATTATTCTATAGACCAACCCTTTGGGTTTTCCTGTAATATTAGTTTAGGAAATAAAGCTGACTTAGATGAGGTAGATTTTATTGAATTTCTTGCTAATGATGAAGAAACTAAAGTTATCTTATGTTATCTTGAAAGTATAGATAATGGAGAGAAATTTTTGAATATTGTTCCAAAAGGAGCCAAAAAAAAGCCAATAATTATTTTAAAATCAGGAGTAAGTGATGCAGGAGCGAGAGCTGCTTCAAGCCATACTGGAGCATTGGCAGGAGCCGATATTGCTTATGATTTAGCCTTTAATAAAGCTGGTGTTTTAAGAGCAAAAACTATTTCAGACTTATTTGATTATGGAGAGATGTTTTTATATCAACCAATACCAAAAGAAAATTCTTTTGCTATTATAACAAACGCAGGAGGTCCAGGAATTGTAGCTACCGATGCATTCGAAATTGAAAAGTTAAAATTAGCTCAATTTTCAGAAAATATTCTTCATACTTTAAGAGATAATTTACCTCCAGAAGCCGCAATTTTTAATCCTGTGGATATTATAGGTGACGCTTCTCCAGAACGGTTTGAATTTACGATAAAGACGGTTTTCGGATTAAATAGTAAATTCAATGAAATAAATAATAATGATGAGATCTCGACTCACGGAGCTCTTATAATAATGAGTCCACAAGCACAAACTCATCCGAATGATGTAGTAAAAAGAATACATGATTTATCATCACGATATTTACAAGATAAGCCAATAGTTTGTTCATTAATAGGAGGTATTTCTATAAGAGAAGCGACTAAGTATCTTAAAGATCACCAGATACCATGTTATCCTTTTCCAGAAAGAGCAGCGCAATCTCTTAGATCACTAGTTAAATATAGTGAATTTTTAGAATCAGAACCATTAGAGAAAATTGAAATTCCAAAATCTAAAGTAGATAAAAATAGAGTTCGAGATATATTTCAAAAAGCTAGAGAAGATGGGAGGACTGTCTTACTTAGCCATGAAACAAGTGAAGTTTTTGAATGTTATGGTGTCAAATCACCAAAATCAAGATTGGCAAAGACTCCTCGTGAAGCTATGCAATTTCAGAAAGAAATTGGTAGAGCAGTGATGAAAATAGTAAGCCCCCAGATTATTCATAAAACAGATGTTGGGGGTATACTTTTAAATATAGAAACTCCTGAACAAGCATTTGAAGCATATATTCAAATAATTGATAATACTAAAAAATTTGGACCTCATACAGCGATAATATATGGAGTAGAAGTTCAAGAAATGGTTGATTTTTCAAAAGAAAAGAAAGTAACTGAGTTAATTCTTGGTATGTCAAGAGATCCTCAATTTGGACCACTTTTGATGATTGGTTCAGGAGGAATTTATGCAAATTTTCTAAAAGATGTATCATTTGCATTATCTTATAAATTTTCTAAAGATGATGCCAAAAAAATGCTTCAAAATACTAGAATCTTTAATCTTCTCCAAGGAGTGCGAGGAGAGAGTCCCTCGGATATAGATTCAATTATAGACGTTTTGTTAAGGTTATCACAATTAGTCAATGATTTCCCAGAAATTATGGAATTAGACATAAATCCTCTGTTAAGCTTTATTGAAGGCTATTCAGCTGTAGATATAAAAATTACAATATCAAGAGAATAAATTAATTAAGAAATATAAAAAATTATATAATAAGTGAAAATAATAAAAAGGAAATAAAAATGGTAAAAGCAATTTATTTATGTTCATTGAGTGAAAGAGTCGGAAAAAGCTTACTTTCTATTGGGATGCTGTTAAAACTTCAGAAAGAAGGTAAAAAAGTTGCTTATTTTAAGCCAATAGGTGTTCCAAAAGGTGCATTTTCAAACAAGGCAGATAGAGATGTTGGATTTATACAGACAACGGTTTTCAAAACAGATTTGCCATATGATATAATAAGTCCAATTTCAATTCCAGATTGTTATTATGTTGATCTAATTGATGCATCTAAGAAAGATGATAATCTAAAGATGATAAAAAATGCTTTTGAAGAATTAAGTAAAAAATATGAATATATAATCATAGAAGGTGCACCGAGTATCAAAAAATATATTAGAGTTGGATTGGATGATGTATCGGTAGCACAAGCGTTAGGTATTAATGAATTAGTTTTTATTCAAACTGAATCTTCTGATAAATGTATAGATAATCTGTTTTTTACTAAGAAATATTTTGATTTCAGAAATATTAAAATAAAGGGCGTAATATTCAACAAGATTGATTATGACTACATTGCTCGTATAGAAGAACTAAAAGAAAATCATATCAAGCGATATGAAATTCCCATTATAGGAATGCTAGAAAAGCGTTTACTACTATTATCTCCCAGAGTATCAGAAATAAAAGAAGCAATAGGGGGGGAATTAATAAACGAAGTAGCTGCAGAAGGATTAGAATCAATTGCGGAAACCTATATAATAGCAGCGATGAATGTACAAGCCGCTTTAAAATATCTTCGATCAGTGAAGAAAGCAGTTGTTATTACTGGTGGAGATAGAACCGATGTTATCTTAGCAGCATTGAAAGAAGATGTATGTGGTTTAGTGTTAACAGGTTTTATCCAACCAGACGCTGCTGTTGTTTACGCTGCTAATGAAAAAAAAATTCCGATAATTTTAAGTCCGAGTGATACATATACCACAATTAGAAATATGGAAAGAATTAAGCCAGGAATACAAGAAGAAGAAGTCAAATTGGTTCTAAAACTCATGGAAGATAATATTGATTGGCAACTTTTATTAAAATAAATAAGAAAAATACTTTTTAATCTCTTATTATGCTATTAAGAATTTACCATTTTGAACCACATTTAGGGCAGAATTTAGCCTCATAAGGTAACTTTTCACCACAGTGAGAACAATATTTTCCTTTCGGAATGTTTTTTTCTTCTTCATATTCAATGGGTGATTGCTCAGAAATTACAGTAGTTTGCGTTGTTTTTTCAACTCCATAGATCTCTTTTTTAATCCTTAACACTTCATTTTCTAACTCTAAACCACTCTTTTTTTTCTTCGAAAAAACGATTGTAAGAACCCATAATATTATCATAAGAGGCACGAATAAAATTACCATTACTAACGATATTACCATTGAAAATATGGTATTTATAGGATCCCAAATAGAATCACCTCCAATAGGAATAATCCCTGTTAAGAATAAAACTGCAATTATTAATCCAAGTGTAACCAAAATAGCAAAGATTAATGAAACATAATAAGTCCAATCTGATTTTGGTTCAATTAAATTCTCTTCAGAATTTTTTGTGTTATTTATAATATAATTTATTCTTACTTTTGCACCAGATATGAGAGAACCGATAATAACAAGTTCGTCCGAAATGTTAATAAATGGCTTTTTTGTAGGTGAAAAACAGTACCTTATATCACCATTCTTATCTTCAAACATAAAAGCTAAATTTCCAGATTCTGACCTAGTGAATTCTTTAACTTTCCCCTTCAATACTATAAACTGTTCCGACATTTTATTTTAATCCTATTTTTTTTCATATCCAATAAATTAGGCTTCTAATTATACTACACTTTTAATAAATTAATATCTTTTCATCTATGAATTTGCTGTAGATTTTTTAGTTTTAAAGCCATGTTCATAAAGCTTTTCTGTTATTTTCTTCATCCCGGGACAAGCATTCCAATCTCCTTTAAATTCGCATTCTAAACAATCTTTTTTAATATGGTTTCCTCTAATATAAGCTATTACTCCAACAACCATATTAATATCAAGTAAAAAAAAGATTTTCATGATAATATTAAAATAAGGAAAGAATATTATAAAAACGACTTGAAACGCAGTTCCTATCCCTATACCTACTTTGGAAAAGATTTTTAAAAATTTATATTTAGTAAGTCCTAAAATATTCAAAATTAATGGAAGAAAAAACAAAAATGATAAATAAAATAACCAGAGTAAAGTT
>JBHLJZ010000143.1:0-7848 GCA_048887165.1 Candidatus Hodarchaeota archaeon
TATATGAAGTGGAAGCTGAAGTAGAAGAGGTCGTAGAAGAGGTAGAAGCTGAAGTAGAAGAGGTAGTAGAGGAAGTGGAAGCTGAAGTAGAAGAGGTCGTAGAAGAGGTAGTAGAGGAAGTAGAGGAAGTGGAAGCTGAAGTAGAAGAAGTAGAAGAAGTAGTAGAAGAGGTAGAAGCCGAAGTAGAAGTAGTAGAAGAGGTAGTAGAGGAAGTAGAAGCCGAAGTAGAAGAGGTAGTAGAAGAGAAAGTAGAAGAAAAAGAAGAAGAAAAAGAAGAAACAGATGAAAGAGTCAAATCATGGTTAGACCAACAAAAAAATTACAGAAAAACTGTTGATTAACACAAAACAGAAAATCATATTTAGATTTAGTATTAATTAAATCATCTATTATTTTTTTTGAATTGTTATTTTTTGATTTTTAAAATTAGCTCACCCACTCTTACTCCTGTATCTCTTGCGATTAATCCAGCTAATTCATCAGTTTCATCTTTTCCAATAAACTCTTTCAGCCCAAATTTTTGAAGGCTTGTTATAGGTATATTTTCTTCTAAAACGGGATTTCCTAATGCATTTCCTACTACAATCATTCCGTGTATTAGAGCAAAATTTATTAAATTAGATATAACTCCTTCTCCTCCATTCCTTAAACCAGTTGAAGCCATCGGTGCTAAAATTACATCTTTTAAAAGATAATTTTTCATTTTCCATGGCCTTGAACGATCAATAAATACTTTTATCTGTGAACTTACTGAACCAAAATAATTTGGAGCAGCAATGAATAATGCAGAGGAACCTAGAATTAAATCCTCCAATTTTTTAGTATCATCATTTTCTGCTAATGGACAGTCATTAGGAGGTCTTAAGCATTGATCACAGCCATTACATGGAGTAATATTAAAATCAGAAATTTGAATTTTATTAATTATAAAATCCTTAGTAACAGATTTTAATCCTTCAATGGCTTGATCAATTAAAAAATTACAACTTTTATTTTTTCTCGGGGATCCAACAATAAATGCAATTTTCACCAAAATTAATCCCTCTTATTTTATTAAAATTAATTAATATTAAATTTAAATTATTAATTAATCTTTTATGATATTGTAGATAATATAATTATCGAGTATTAAGAAAAGGGTTGGGAGTTACAAATTATGATGAGTTTGAAAGATAATATCGAAAGATACAAAAGTAAAAAAGAATTGCTTAAAGAATTAGAATTCTATAAGTCAATGGTTTTAAAAAAATTTGAAGAACAATCCTATAAATCTGCATTGGAAAAAGTAAGGTCCGCGTTAATACTAATAGAAGAATATAAAGAAGATTTTAATTTAGAAATCGAATTAAAAGAGTTTGAAGATATTAATCAGCGGATTTCTGATGAGTTAAATCAATATAGAGAAGTTTATGTGAGGCGTTACGAAAATCTTTTAAAAGAAGGATTATCTGAGTCTAATTTGGAAAGCTTCATTAAATTGCTAGCAATGCTTAAGGAAGAAGTTGATAAAAATTTAGACAAATATAATCTTTATGACCTTCGAGATAATATTAATAATTATTTTAACTTTATTAAAAAACTCTATGTAATTTTAAGTACTTATGAGGTTTTGAACTTTCAAGATGCATCTAATAAAATATTAACATTTGGAACAGAAATTAAAAATGAAAATTTTCCAAATTTAAAAACTTTAATACTGGTAATATTCCAAAAACTACTTAATAATCAACTAATTGAACTTTCAAAATATTACAATAAAATTACTTTGAATGATCTCTCAGAACGTTTAGCAATAAAACCTGCGCACTTATTAGATTTTATTAAATTAATTATTGAACAACCAAATTCCCCAATTAAAAATTATAACCCTAAAACTCAAGAGATTATATTAAAAACTTAAGTCTTAATATTATTATTGTTTACAAGCCGCGATATATTTCAGGCTTTAAGATCTCTGGATGATCTAACCCATAATTAATTGTTTGGAGAACTTTTTCTCTATCCCTTTCGAGGATTGATTTAATTGGTAAAAAGTTTGAGGCGTGGTTTGATCTGAACACACATTGCGCGTTTTTATTATGAAAATTAATATTTTCGATAAAAAATTTTAATTCCTGTAATATTTCAATTGAACTCATTTCGATGAACTCTTTTTGTTCCATCTTTTTAAAAATTTCTGTACCTTGAGGTATCATTAATGTTAAGAATGCTATATACCATATTCTATCATCATCAGGACAAATCTTATTAACTAAGTCAGCGGATTCTTCTGCGTGTATTTTTGATACTTCTGGATTATTTGCACCTCCTAAACCGTTAATAAAAGTTGCTGATAAGGTTATATCTGCTTTCATAAGCTTTTTTGAAGCTATGATATAATCTTCTTTTGTAGCATGCTTATTTATCGATTTAAGCAATTTATCATAACCAGATTCAAATCCTACATACGCAATTTTCAAACCAGCTTCAGAAAGAGCTTTTAATTGATTATCAGATTTTTTTAAAATATCTTTTGCGTGAGCATAAACCCCTACTCTTTCTAGATTTGGAAAACTTTTCATTGCATAATTTGTCAATTCTAAAAGTTTCTCTGTAGGCGTAACCATTGCATTTCCATCTAAAAAAAAAATTCTTCTAACTTTTTGACTCCAAATATTCCTAGCTCCAATATCTAAGTCTTTTTTCACGTCATTTAATTCTCTAACTTTAAAATCTTTATTTAGGTTTGAAACACAGAAGTCACATTTAAAAGTGCACCCTTCTGTTAATTGAATTAATAATGACCGAGCTTCTGATGGAGGTCTAAAAACAGGCTGACAATAATAGATTTTTTCTCGATTTGGCATGATTCTCAGCTGTAAATATAAAATTAAACGATAATGTAAGATATTTAGGATTAGTCTATATCTTCTTCATCATTAGGACGTTTTGGGCAACTACTGATATGTCTTCCTAATCTTTGGTATTCTTTGCCACAATATGGACAGGTTTGTTTTTCTTTCCCATCTTTATCTTCAGTTTTTACTGTTGTTTTGGCTGTCGGCGTAGTTCTTCTCTTTCTCTTCTTTTTTGATCTTTTAGGCAAAACATCTTCAATGCTTGCATCATCAGGAGCAAATTCACAAGTTTTTATATGGGTTAAGAGGTTATCAAAAAGTTCTCCACAGAAAGGGCATTCAACTTCAGTAAAATCTTCCCCTTCCATATCTTCCTTTCCAGCTTTTCTTTTTTCAAATTTAACGGGCACTTCTTCGTCTTCTTCTTCAAACTCATCGATAGTTAAATCGATTTCCTCTTCGCCTTTTACTTCTTCAAGCTCAAATTCTTCCAACTCAATTTTTTTTTCTTTTATCTTTTTTTCCGCTAATTTTCGACTTTCTTCATATATTTCGGGAATATTACGATTAATCTGAGTATATAAAAAACAAACTTGACATACATATGCTCTACGCCCCAAAATTAAATCTCTTTCAGGACAATAACATAGAGGCTGAAGACTATTACTTAAATCTCCCATTGGACTTAAAAATTTACAAGCTTGTTTTCTTGAATATTTAATTTTTTGCTTCCTACGAGGAATTTTAATCACCAAAAGAAGTATGTAGTATAATATTTCTTAAAATATAATTTTTATGATCTTATTAGTTATAAACTAAGGATTTTAAACAATTTATAATAAAATTAGAAATTGTATTCAATTGCTCTAAGATCTTTCACAATTTTTTTCCTTATCTCAGAATTTTCTATATTTGGTAATAGTTCTTCAATTTGATCTCTCAATTCGATTATCTTTTCTTTAAGTAATTCTGGCTTACTCCATAAGGATTTTCTTAAAGGATGGTTAATAGTAATGGCTTTATTATAATTTTCTATAGCTTCACGATAAAAAAGGCAAGCACTATCATAATTTTCAAGTCTATTTTGGTAAATTGTTCCTATTTTGTTAAAACTCATCCCCGCACCAGCGTAATCCTTAACTTTTTCAAATATTATTGCTGCATCCCTTATTTTACTTAAGGCTTTTTTAAGAATATCTCGATCTGCCTTTTTTAATAAAAGATATCCGCTAATATAATTAGCAACCCCTATGTAGAACATATTATCATTTTTATCTGCTATTCTGTATAATTTTTCAGAAAATTCTTCAGCTAATACTAAATGATTATTTGAGATACATAATTTAGCTACATTTCTTAATAGGTCCAACACTCTATCGATATCCTTAAGTTCTTTAAATTTTTTTATTCCTTGGCGATATTTTTCAACTCCAGTAAAAGTGTTTTTGTTATTGAATGCAACATTGCCCTCGTATATTAATTGCTCTGCCTCTTCTCTTAACTTATCTGTATGGCGTTCTCCTTTCTGTTTTTCTACATCATAAAACAATGTATCTAAACTAAATTGAATTTCTTCAGACATAGGAATATCAACTAAAAGCTCATCACTAGTTTTAATATCTATCTCTGACATTAAGTTATCAATTCCTTCAGATTTAGTATCAAATTCTGATGAATCTTTATAATTCGACTGTAATTTGAAATTCTCGCCATAAGCAGACTGTAAAGGTTTCCCAGCGGACACTAATGAGGATAATTCAGCTAATACATTAGCAAAGAAATACTTATTTAGTCCATCGACAATATAATCTACATTAAAATAATTCTTATCATAATCTGGAGAATTAGGATCTTTATTTACATCAGTCAATCTATATATTTCAAAACCAGTATCATATTTCGTAAGAATATTGTCACCAATTTTTTCTTCCTTTTTTTGGCCTAAAAGAGTGTGATCAAATACTAGACCGCAAAAATCAGGATTATTTAGTTGGAACCATAACTGATTAGTAATATCTATCTCTGAAAAGAAAAGTGTTAAACCAGGATGTGAATGAAACCAACCTACAACAAAATCTCCCTTCCCTTCTTCATACAGTTTATCTTCTATTTCTGATATAAAGACATAATGTCGTTCATCTAATTGAACGTCCGTATCATGACCGAATGTTAGTGGATAAGCATTCTTAACATAAACAAAATCACCATCGGTATAACCTGTAAGAATTCCATATATTTCTTTCCAATCTTTTTGTGGTATTGATTGGTTTGCATATCTACTTGCATAAAGAATAATGGTTTTATATGCTTCTGCGTTAATAATAACAGGTTTTCTACTTAATTTTATTCCCTTCTCTTCGATATGGTCCTTCTCTGCTCCTTGTTCTTCTTTGTTAACTTGTTCTTTTTTATCTTTATTTTCTCTTTCAAATTCTTCTGTCATGATATTGGGTTCTCTAATTCTTTACCAGAATAATGCTTATTCTTTAGAATAATATAATAGCGTTCTTAAATAAAATTATGTGTTATTAAAAATTAGATATAGCAAATTATTATATTATACTAAATCTTCCTTTTTTCCTTCTCTGCCATTTCAAGCACTTTTCTTGCAAAATTTAAGCCGGGAATGATGCTTAATGCCATTTTTAATGCTCTTATTGCATCGTTATATTTCCTAAGGTTGAAATAAGCGGAGCCTAAATTTGTCCAAGCAACCTCATCGTTAGGATCAAGTTTTAAAGCTGTTTTACATACTTTGATAGTATTATTAAAATCCCCTTTATCAACATAAACCGAACTAAGTTCTGTCCAAGTTATTGCCATATCAGCATTTAATTCAAGAGCTTTTTTTAAATATTTTATGGCATTGTCGTAATCTTCTATTTCATAGTAGAAGTAGCCGAGATTATGCCAATTGATAGCATTATTTGGATCAATTTCTAAAGCTTTTTCATAAGCATTAATTGCATTTTCAAAATCATAAATGTTTGAATAAGCTAAACCAATTTTAACCCAAGCATCTATATTTTTATTATCCTTTTTTATAATCTCTTTTAAAGCTTCTATATCTTTAGTCATATGAATATCTTCTCAATTTTTAACTATTAATAATACTTTGCATAAATCTCTTTTTTATTTCAATGGGAGTTAGTGGAATATTTTCAACTTTTTTATTGCCAGGTATAGCTTTTATAAGAATAAAGTGACAAGCTTTATTTAGGTTTTTTAGAACAGATGAAATCCTATTTTGATCATATACTACTTTAATAGATTCAAATCCCGTACCCTTAGCGATAATATCTAGTTTTGTCTTTAAACTAGTGTAAGTTTTCTGATCGCCTGTAGATCCATATGTCCCATTATCAATAATGATTAATGTCAGATTATCTGGATTAACATTAGCTATAGTACTTAAGCTTCCAAGATTCATTAATATAGATCCATCTCCATCAATACACCAAACTTTTTTATCAGGTTTTGAAATTGCTAATCCTAAAGATATTGATGATGCAAGACCCATAGATCCCATCATATAAAAATTTTTATTACGATCTCTAAGATGATATAACTCTTTGGAAGGTATTCCTAGGTTACATATAACCAATTCATTTTCCAATACTTTAACAATTTCTTCAATTGCATCATACCTTCTCATTTTGATTCATCCCAAAAAGATTTTTTTAATAATATAGCTACAGAATTATTTGTTCTTTTTAGATATGAAATAGCTTCTTTAATTAGATAGAGATCTTTATTTGATCTTATTGACCAATATTTAATACCCAAGACTTCAAGTAGCTTTTTGGTTGACTTTCCCATAGGAATTTGAGCCGCAATTGTTTCTCCTTCTCCTCCACGGTGGCTCATAACAAAGACTACGGGAATTTCGTATAATTCAAGAAGAGATTTAATTGCATTTATAGAATTTCCTAAACCTGAATTTTGCATTAAAATTAATGGAAATTTTCCCCCTAAGTGTGCACCTGCTGCGATTCCTACTCCCTCTTCTTCACGACATACGGGAATATGAAGTATTTCATTTCTTTGATTAATGATTTTAATTAATCCTTTTAATAATATACAGGGTACAGAAAGGACTAAATCAATACCCGAATCTCTAAGTAAGTTATATAATTTTAAATCTAAACTCATGTTTACTCCTATTTAATCTCGTAATCTAACATACTATAATGAGTAATATATAAAAATCTATAAAACTTGAGAATGTAAATTATATTATAAAATAAAAATTATAATCTTTTTTAATGAAAGCACTTATATTTAATTACAAACTTTACAGATTGGCATTATCTCGAATATTGGGAACATTTTATCTAAGAGGATATCTTTCTAAACTTGGAGCAGTACGATTGAAAGATGTTCCTTTTCCAAATCTTAAATCTAACAACTGGTTGATAGTGAGGACGAAATATTGTGGGATATGCGGTTCTGATCAGAAACAAATTTTTCTTGATGGAAATTATGATAATCCCATAACTGCCTTACTTTCATGGCCTCAAACTTTAGGACATGAAGCTGTTGGAATTGTCAATAAAGTCGGAAAAACATCAAATTTAAAACCGGGAGATAGAGTTGCTTTAAATCCATGGATAAGTTGCGAACCACGAGAAATTAAGCCTATTTGTAGTGCATGTGAAGAAGGAAACAAATATCTTTGCAGAAATTTTACAAAAGGTATTCTTAACCCTGGAATTCATTCAGGTACTAGTAGTGATGCTACAGGGGGATTTGCAGAATTTTTCCCAGCACATAAAACGATGGCTATAAAAATTCCTGATTCAGTTTCATTGGAGCAAGCTGTTCTATCAGATCCTTTTTCAGTGGTACTTCATTCTATATTAAAAGTTGATCTTAGAGAAGGATCGATTTGTGGGGTATATGGTTGTGGAAATCTTGGATTACTAACAATTCATTTCTTAAAGCGTATTTATGAAGATATAACAGTAATTGCTATTGCTAGATTTCCGCATCAAATAGAAATGGCAAAAAA
>JBHLJZ010000144.1:0-7742 GCA_048887165.1 Candidatus Hodarchaeota archaeon
GGGTTGGAGAGTTTATCGAAGGCGACAATGAGAATTTTGATTATGGGATTAATTTTACTGAATGTGGATGGCTTAAACTCATACAAAAGGAAGGAACTAAAGAAATTGCTCCATATGCGTGTTTATCTGATTATGCCAGAATGCAAACGTACGGTATAGGATTTAGAAGAACCAAAACCATGGCAGCTGGAGCTGAAATGTGTAACTTTCGATTCATTAGGAACTATCAAACACAAAGAGGGTGGCCACCAGAAAATCTTGAAGAATTTAAAACTTCTCAAGCTAAAGATATCTTTAAGAAAGAATAAAAATTATTTAAATCTCTATGTTCACGGTGTTTTATTAGCTGCAAATATTGCTTTAATATTTATTAATATCAATGATATTACATAATTTAACTTTAATTATCGTTATAGATTTATAAAAGGAAGATTGAAATTTTGATTAATAAACATCCTTTAACCAGTTATTTTATAATTGCGTGGATAACAACTTGGCTTTTAGCATTGCCTTTCATCTTAAATCAATTCGGATTAATTTCAGTAAATCCGGATTGGCATTTTTTGGGCGCTTTAGGACCAACGATTGCAGCTATCATAGTTGTCTATCTCTCTGAGAAAAAGGAAGGTATTAAAAAACTGTTGCAAACGAGCTTTAAATGGAAAGTTGGAGCGTTCTGGATACTTTTTTCTAGTTTAATTATGCCTTTTTTCTTGTTTTTAGCGATTGGATTAAATTTGATCTTCACAAAGAATTTGATAGACCTAACCGCATATCTTATTGATATTGGAATTACTGATCCGGTTTTATTTTTCATTTGGATCTGGGGGGGTGCTATTTCTTACGGTTTATTCGAAGAGATAGGCTGGCGGGGTTATGCTTTACCTAAATTACAAGAGAAATATAATCCTTTGATTGCTACCTTAATATTAACAATAGGGTGGGCTTTTTGGCATTTTCCATTTTTTTTCTATCGGTTATCAATTCAATACTTTTTCGGATGGTTTTTCGGTCTTTTTATGGGTGCAATTGTATTAACATTCCTTTTTAATAGCTCCAGAAGGAGCGCTTTTGTAGCAATTCTTTTCCATATTACGAATAATATTGCCTGGCTATTTAATATCGCTGAGTTGCAAATGTATTTGACTGTAATGTTGACAATACTAGTCATAATATTCTTGATAATTGGAAGAACACAATTGTCAATTAAAAGAAAAGAAATTGTTTCATAATTTACTTGTATTTGACTTCCAAAGTATGAGAACTGCAGCTAATACATGGATCAAAAGCCCGTACTATTTTCTCAAATTTTAAAAATCAAAGTATTTTAAATTATAACACTAAATAATCCAGTTCATGAACTCTGTGTGTATTATAATAATCAAGAAGAAAAGAAACTCAATATTTTGAGATAGATATTTTAATAGTTTATTAATACAAAGAAATTATTTCTTATCCAATATATTATGGAGGTAATTCTCCAATCAATGCGCCTCCTTTTGGTGTTTCTGGATGAATTTCAAAGGGTCTCCATTCAACAGCAAGATTATAGTCTTCATTAAGTTTTTCTGGAATTATTTTTATACTTTTAACCATTGATCCTTTAATTCTTTCTTTGTTAGTTTGTATACTTGCTCTATCGCAAAAAGTACAAATTTACAGCATTTCTTTTCCCATGCTCGAGCCTTAACATAATCTTTAAGGAAATATTGTAAATCATAACCACAAAGATCTTGGCAACTTAATGAGCCAAACTTTTCTTCAAATTTTATAACAAATCGAATTGTTTTTCCATAAACTATGGGAACATCCATGTCTCTTGTTTTTTCACTATCTCCCATTATTATACCAATCGCAGCTAGTGCACCAGATATAGCACCACATGGTCCTCTCCAACCAGATTTTGATTTAAAAGATGCAAAACCACTAAATGGAATTGCTAAATTATTGAAATAATGATTTTTCAAACTGGGTGAATCTAAAATGTCTAAAATATTAGTTAAAGTGGTTGCTGCACAACTATGCCCTCGATTTTTTCCTAAAGGAGGCAAGATTTGTTTCAAATCTTCCAATTTATTTCTAAAACGCAAATTGAAATCAATTTGTTCTGATCTTTCTGAGGTCATAATAGATAGAATTAGAATAAACTATATAAAAAATTTACTGAAAACACGAATTTCGTGCTATAATTTTTAAAATCTTTCTTGTAGCATAGTAGCTTCTATTTCAATTATACCTACGGTTAATTTATCTTTTATGTTAAGCTAAATATACTAAAGATACCTTTAGAAGTGATTAAAAATTATTTAAGTCTTCACTTTCTTTCTAAAATCTTTTTCAAATTTTCTCCTTCTTCAATCATATGTTGGGATACTTGTCTAACTTTCTTTTTAAAAAGTTTCGAAATTGTTTTGCCCATGTGGAAGTCTAGTGTTGCTGTGAAAATACTTCTATTTTCAGACGGTTCTATTTCAAAAGAACCACCTGATAATAAGAATTTTAAACCTCCTAAAGTCTTAAATCTATACAATCTGTTTGGAATGAGCTTAGTCAACTTAGATTTCATCTTTAAATAATCTCCACCAATAATTTCTTCAGAATACAAAATAGAGCCAATTTCATTAGCTATCTCTGTTTCCCAACTAGCTAATATATGAGAAGGATGCCATTTAAGGTAATTTTCTGCAAAATGTAATAACCAATCCCAGATAATTTCGGGAGGGATATTTATCTCGATAGAGTTACTTAGAGTTTTCATTTTATTTCGCTTTTATTATTATTTAAGTATTTAATTTTAAACTCTTAAAATTTTCTGAAGTTTTTAAGTATTAAGTTTCTTTAATATGATTAGAGATCTCCAATAATCCTAAAAGATTTCAGGAGGAATAGAATTATTAAACTATCCGCAATAAAGCGTCAAATCATTCGTGAACTTCCTGATGATATTGAATTAACAACATTTCAGAAAGAGCGACTTACATTGGAATTACTAAGTATTCGTTTGGATCATGAAGTTTCGCGTAGATTCATTGAATATATGAAGAAAAATAAATCTGAAGTTGAAACTTTTCTGAATGACCTGGATGTTGAAAGTAAAAATGAAATAAAAACCATCATAGAGAATCTTGAATTTATGAGCAACCACACTTTGGTTGAGACAGTCCAGAAGTTCACATCAGACAGAGAAAAGTTGCTTAAGCAACTATACAACATTGAATTGATAAAGGATAAGTATAAATTATCCTTTGAAGTACATGAAGAAGCTATTTTTAAATACAAGCATGGTTTGAAGGATTTACCTCAAGAGGTTATTAATACTCTAAGAAATAAAATATTTCTTGATTGCGGAGCATTTTCAGGTGATTCTGCTCTTGTGTTTGAAAAAGAATATCATCCATCGAAAATTTATTCATTTGAACCAGTTAAAGAGAATTATGAATATCTTTTGGAAACAATTAAATTAAACAATTTAGAAAAAGTAGTCCCTATTCAGAAAGGGGTTGGAGAAGAGAATTGTATTGTAAATTTCAGTTCGTTTGGTGCTGCTTCTTCATGTGTTGTTGAAGAAGGTAATGAAAGAAGTGAGGTTATCTGTATTGACGATTTTGTAATAGAACATGATCTTTTAGTAGGTTTGATTAAAATGGACGTTGAGGGTTATGAATTCGAAGCATTAAAAGGAGCAAAGAAAACCATTAAGAAATTTAAACCAGTGTTATTAATCTCGATATATCATCATCCAGAAGAACTATTTGGAACAAAAAAATACATCCAAGAGATGGTACCAGATTACAAATTCAAGATTAAACAATTGGCAGATTTAAGACCCCTTGGAGAAATTCATTTAATTGCGTGGTAAAATCATTATAGATTGAGGGATTAAAAATAGAACAGAAAAAAGGTTTTAATTTACTGAAGGACAAAGTTCCAGAATTTAGGAGTTCATTAAAAACAACGATAATTATTACTATCGGACTGCTTATTTTCATGGGTATTATGATTTTTTTCTGGTGGTTTGATAGCCTACTATGGTATGGAATTTTCATTAGTCAATCAATTTTCTCGCTTATCACTTCAGTTTTTATATATCGTTTTACAACAATGGCAGAGAAATACAAAAAGAAATATGGAGAACTAGCATATCGATATTTCTTCTTCCATATTGTTATATTGATGCTTATAGCAGGAAATGCTGGTATTTTTCATGTTCTTATAGTAGGAGGCGCAACTTTACTTCCTCTATGGATTGCTATCGTACTTGGGGTCTTTTTTATTTTCATGCGCTTTTTATTCGAATTGCGCCTTCATAATTCGGGTTTTGAAGAGGTGGGACATGGTCTTGGAATATATATGTTGTTTCCGGAAGAGGGAACTCAAGTTAAGTCTGATATTTACTCATTCATTCGGCATCCTATGTATGCTGGAGATCTATGCCTTGCTCTAGGCTTAGCTTTTTTAAGAAACAACTTATTTGCTTTTCTTGTTGCTTTAATTGCTTTCATCCCGTTTATAGTCGCAATGAAGTGCGAAGATAAAGAACTAATAAAAAGATTTGGAGAGGAACATAAACAATATATTCAAGAGACTGGTGCTATTATCCCAAAGTTTAAGAAAATTGGTAAATTTCTAAAATTTCTCTTTTCAAAAGAGAAAAAAGTAAATGATAAATTGTGATTAAAAAAGTTTAAGTTGGTAATTATGAATATTGAAATTGATAAAGTTGATAGTAATAATAAGAGCTATTATGTAAAAAATAAGGAAAAAATAATGAAAGAGTTTAATTCATTGATTAAGATTGCGGAAAAGGTGGTTCTGCCTAGTTATAAGGAATTAGATATTCATCATATTGAAGAAAAGGCTCGATCTGAGCTTGATAGTATTCTTTCAAGGCTTCCTTATGTTGGGGGGGATAAGTCTCCGTTTACTTCCTTGATGATCCAATCAGCAGAAACAATTGCATTTTATAACGCAATTAAACCACTCAACTTAACAGAGCGAGAGATGGGGAAATTAATTTATGAAATTGCCGAGATTTATGCCAAGTCTCTCTCATCAGTTAAAAAATGGTTTTACCGAAGAACTATTTTCTCTAAAAAAATGAAAAATTATTGGAAAGAATGGTTAAAAGAGAGTCAAACACAAAAGTATCCTGAAAATTGGGTTGGTGAATACATTGAAGGAGATAAGAAGAATTTCGATTATGGATTTAACTTTACTGAATGTGGATGTCTTAAACTCATACAAAAAGAGGGGGGTGAAGAAATTGCTCCATATATTTGTTTATGTGATTATGCTAGAATGAAAGCGATTGGTATAGGATTTAAAAGGACCAAAACCATTGCAGCAGGAGCTGAAATGTGTGACTTTCGATTTATTAGGAATTATCAAACCCAAAGAGGGTGGCCACCGGAGGAGCTTGAAGAAAATAAATCCTCTTAAGCTGAAGGAGACTTTAGCTAGAAATACTAAAAATCACTTAATTTTTATCTTTAAGTCCTTTCTAAAATCTGCTTCAAATTTTCTCCTTCTTCAATCATATGTTGGGATATTTGCTGGACTTTTTTCTTAGCAATTTTCGAAAGAAGTTTGCCCATGTGAAAATCTAACGTTGCTGTGAAAAGGCTTCCACTTTTAGATGGTTCTATTTCAAAGGAACCACCTGCTAATAAGAGCTTTAAACCTCCTACGGTCTTAAATCTATATAATCTATTCGGAGTAAGATTAACCACCTTAAATTTCATCTTTAAAAAATCTCCATTAATATCCTCTTCAGTATACAAAATAGAGCCAACGTTATTTACGGTTTCTGTTTCCCAATTAGCTTTTATGTGAGAAGGATGCCATTCAAGATAATTTTCTGCAAAATGTAATAACCAATCCCATATGATTTCGGGAGAGACATTTATCTCTATAGATTTCCTTAGAGTTTTCATTTTACTTCACTATTATTGTTATTTAAATATGTAATAATAAACTCTTAAAATTTTATTTTATAAGAACAACTTTTAAGTAAATTTGATCCATCTTTAACATAATTTTAAGCTATGATTCTAATAATTAATTATATTTAATTATATTCCGTAGAGAAAAAAAATAATGAAAGCACTTTTATTGGACGGTACTTTAAAGAATGATTTTGATATGATCCGTTATTCAATGATCGAAGAGCTGGAAAAAAATGGATTTGAAGTTGAAACCATCATATTAAAAGAGGTTAATGTTGCCGCTTGTCAAGGTTGTTTTGATTGTTGGTTAATAACCCCAGGGGAATGTAAAATTAATGATTACGGCCGAGATGTTGCTAAAAAAATGGTTCAGACTAATCTGGTCATCCATTTTACACCTATTACATTTGGAGGATATTCCTCTGAGTTAAAAAAAGTATTAGATAGATTTATTCCAAACATACTCCCTTTCTTCACAAAAAGAAATGGGGAAACTCATCATAAATATCGTTATGAAAAAAGGTCTTCAATTATTGCTGTTGGAGTTTTAGATAAACCAAATGAGGAGAAGGAAGCTACATTCAAAGAATTAGTATATCGTAATTCGCTTAATATGGGTGCACCTGTTCACGAATCAATAATATACACTAAAAACCTAAGCAAAAATGATTTCATTAATGAATTTTCTAATATATTAGAAAAAGTGGAGGCGATGGTATGAGTACAGATAAAAAAGCACTCTTATTAGTCGGTAGCCCAAAAGGAGAAAAAAGTACTTCTGCTTCTCTTGGAGATTATTTAATGTCAAAATTAGAAGAATTTGGGATGAAGACTGAGAGAAATTTTATCCATAGGCTTGTAAATCGAGAAGAAACGATTCAAAATCTTTTTGAAATGATTGATAGGGCAAATTTGATAATTCTTACATTTCCTTTATATGTTGATAGTTTACCTGCTCCCGTAATTAAAGCAATGGAACTTATTAAAGAAGAGAGAGATCGGTTAGAGTCTAACAAATCTAAAAATTTTATTGCGATCTCTAATAATGGATTCCCAGAAGGATTCCAGAATATAACAGCACTTCGCATTTGTAGAATTTTTGCCGAAGATTGTGGCTTTATATGGAAAGGTGGACTTGGTCTTGGTCAAGGAGGCTCAATTGGTGGAATTCCGCTACTAGAGAGAGGTGGCATGGTGAGAAATGTTGTAAAAGGGTTGGATATTACAGCTCAAGCTTTAGCGGAGGGTAAAGACATCCCTCAAGAAGCGGTTGATTTATTCTCAAAAAAGTTTGTTCCAAATTCTCTTTATAATCTGTTTGCCAACTTGGGTTGGAGATTACAAGCACGTAAATATGGCACCAAAAAGAAAATTAGGAATAAAACTTACGCTAGCTAAAAATTTTTGGTGAGTGAAAATATCTCAAACAGATGAGAACATTCATGACAATGATGATAAAAATGAAGATGTTAATCACTTATTTAAATATCTTTCAGGAACATCATCATCCCGTAAAACTTTATGTGGTCTCTACGCAGGTTTTTCCCTTAGTTCTCTGATATTTATAATTTCAATTTCACAGAATCTAGATGTCTTTCAATCCAATGGGATTGCTCTCTTGCTAATCAGTGCATTTTTTTTATTTATATTTGCTTCTAGGAGTTTTTATACAATTGAAGAGATGACTCATGATATTATGTTCAGTCGAAAAAATACATTAAAAATGTTCCAAGAGCTTTCTGAATTGAAAATAAAAAGCAAGAAAGCTAGTAAAATGCTCTCTGCTGGACAAATAAT
>JBHLJZ010000145.1:0-7638 GCA_048887165.1 Candidatus Hodarchaeota archaeon
GATCAGGAAGTTTTTCTATCCTATTATTACACAGGTCAAGGAATTCAAGCTCCTTTAATTTACATATTGAGTTTGGTATTTCTGTAAGTTCATTATTTCGTAAGCTTATACTTTTAATTTTTAATAAATTTCCAATTGAGTTAGGTAGTTTTTTGAGGTTGTTATCATACATTTTTAGAATTTTAAGATTCATTAAATTACCAAAGCTTTCTGGCAAATGATTTAACTTATTCATACGTAGATCTAGTTCTTTTAAATTAATAAGATTTCCAAACATAATTGGGAGCGTTTCAATTTCATTTGAGGTCAGATCTAAAGTTTTGAGTTTTTTTAAGAGACCAAACGAAGGAGGAAGGGTGTTTATCATCGTTCCTCTTATAGTAATATCTTCAAGGCTGTTAAGCATACCAATCCAACTTGGTAATTTTTTAATTGGAGCGCCTCCTATAAACAAAATCTCCAAATTTTTGAGATTTTTTATTATTTTGGGGACTTTCGTGAAATCGCAACCGCAAAGAACTAACCCTTTTATAATTCCATTTTCTATAATGATACTTTTATTGAAATGTATATATCTAGTATCAATCTTTAAACTTTCGCTTATAGTCTGTTCTAAGCTTCTTATGGCTTGTTCTTCCTTTTCATATTTAAGTAAGTTATATTTCTCTTCGTTATTGATTAAATCGATGTATCCTTCTTCAGCAAGAAATTCTTGTGTATTTTTTGGGCTATTATGAAATCTCTCTATTATTTCTTCTTTCAGACGGATTTTTGCATATGTGTCCCCTAATTCACTAAGTTTTTTTAATAAAGGAAAAGCAAGATTTGAATGAAGTAATTTTGAATTATATCTATTTTCTACCCATACCTGTATATTAGAGCAATGAGCCCAAAATTCTGTTTCTGGGGGAATTTTTTCTATATGTTCGATATGTCCTAGAGAATGATTTAAATTCTCTATTTTCTCATCAACAGACTTGAAATTCTTAATAAATTTTTCTACTTTATTCAAAGGAATTTTGTCTAATATTATATATTTACACTGTCGAAATAAAACATCCTTTATATAAATATTAGTAATTCCGTTTTCCAATTTTAATGAAATGATATCATTTATTTTGAATATATCCATTGTGGAAAGTTATATTTTAATTGCTCTTGCAATAATATTCTTGAACTTTTCTACATCCTCTACCAATTTATCGGCGTCTTCCTCACTGATTTTATCATCTTTGCTATATTTGTTCAGTTGAGTTAGCCAAAACTCAATTCTTCCAAGAATAGCTTCATTTTCACCTAATAACTTCCTTAGTCTTACAAAAGTATCATGAAGCTTGTTTCGAATGTTTTGTGCTTTCCACCTTAACATACTGTAATCACTAATTTCCATTAAATTTTGCGTTACAGCCATTACGTCAATAGTTTTTTCCCGTTCTTCTGATTTAATCTTCCTGATTATATTAATCTCCTCAAAAAGCATTTCAATAATTTTTGCTAAGAAGCCCGTGAGTTGACCAGCATGACCACACCATACGCGAACTTCTAAAGATTGGCTACCCTCGGAAACATATATTCTGGTAATAATCCGTCCTCCTGTTACTTTTGCTTCGCTACAATGCCAGCTTTCAGCTTCATAATTACCTTTAGTGTCAGTACCCTCATGAGAGGTAACCGTGCTTACTTCAAGGCGTTTAATAGTTCTAATTGCAGCCCTATACGCTAATCGTGGATCTAAATCAGCAATTAAAAAAGCCCGCGCGTCGTTTGGGAGATCTGAAATTGCTATCTGTATGTCTTCTATCGTCGCAAGACAAGACACTACTAAAGGACATTTGATTTGAATAGACTTTTTTCGTATATGTTGTGTATGCTTATCTCCTTTTGCATCTTTATATATTACAGTGCCCCCAATATTTGAAATACCACATTCTTTGGGTTCTAAATAAAAATCAACGCCTCTGGAATTTTTTGATTCGATAACAGGAATATTAATTAAAGGTTGTTTAATCTTATAGCTTGTAGGGACATCTAATATTACTTTAACATTGTTTATTGCCATACTACTATTGTTTCTAACAGCTACTTTAAAATGAAGCTGTCCACCTTCAAAATCATAGTCTCTTACTACTTCAACTTTATCTTCATCAATATCTTTCACAACTTTTTGTTTAATTTGTTCCGAAGGGACTTGAGTTTTAGGAACGCTATATGCTACAAAAAGTCGTTTAGCCATATCAATATAACCATCAATATCACCACGACCAATCAGTTGTGCTAAATTTTCTTCAATACTGGATTCAGTTACTCCCAATCTATTAGATAATTCTCGTAGAGGCATAGTTCTATATGCTCTAGCGATTTCTTTTATCTTAGTTTCTAGGAATTTACTAGTCATAAATTCTCTTCTTTGAGTAAATAATCCTCTAATGGAACCACTCTTAATCAATTCATGAAGACTTTTCCTTGCCAGTTCGACTGCTATTTTTAATTTTCTAGCAAGTTTATTTAATTCGAACAATCCTGTTTCTTTTGCGAAGGATTGAATCTCCTTATAAATTTCATCATGAGTAATGATTTCATTTCCTCTATCTGCAAAAAACGCTGTAACTGCGTTTGTTCTCATTAGATTTACACAAAATGATTTTGTTAATTCAGATGGAATATCGAAATTATTTGCTAAATCCAGGATAGAAACTCTTCCTTTTTTGTTTATTTCATTAATTAATGAATCCATAATGTACTTTTGAGTATAATAAAACTGTTTATTTTGAGAAAATGAACCTTTTATTTGATATTGACTAATTAATTTATAAATAACTTTAAGAGCTATTTCAGAACTCATATCTAACATTAAACCTAGATCTATTACCTTTAGAATACCCTCATTTTGGATTTTCGCTAAAACCTTTTCTCTCATTTCTGGTGAAATATAGTAGAACATTTGATTTTTTTGGTCAATTATCCCATAAATCCGATCTTCATCAATGTATTGATTAATTAATTTAATCATCTGGGGAGCAGCAATATTAAATGAATTCATAATTGTTGAGAAGTTAGTGATATGTGATCTCCTTAACAACTCTAAAAAACAATTAGGACAAATTTCTTTCCCTATAATATGCTTAAGAGCTCTGCGGCACAAATCTAACTTATATCCCTGAATAAGGTTATATTTTGCTGCTTCTCTTGCTAGTCTCTCCTTAGTTGGGAAAAATAAGCCTGGTGTTTTTAAATATGAATTCCAAGCACACTTAGGATCTGTGCATTCTAAATAATATTGTCCGGAAGATAATCTTTCTAGTCTTAATAATGCGTTACATTCAGGACATTTGCTATTTTCAACTATGGTACAGCGATAGTTTTTTTCAGCAGCACTTGCTTTTGTATAAAAGTGATTATGCTTTTTACAAATCCATTGCTCTGTTGTAGCCATGTGGTTTATACAAAAACTTGATTTGCATTTCTCGCACGTGAATTCAATCTTTTCACTTTCACAAAATAAACATTTCATCTTAAGTTAAACTTCCAATGTTTTTATAAGATAAAGCTAAGTCTATAATATATAAAAAAATACTAATATAAAATATTAACATAGACCAACTATTGATTAGAGAATTTTTAATAAATTTTTAATTTTTTTGTTTGGAGGCAAAAAATTATAGATATATTTAAATATTCTGCACTGGGAATACAGAAATTTGTAAAAAAGATAAAACCATAACTATAGTATTGAAAGCAATTATTATAGAAATCATTATATAAAAGATGGTATTTCTTCTATTATCTTTTGGCTTTACAATCTGGGATGTACCATGTTTTGCCAAAGCTAAGGGAAATAATCCTACAAAAGTTCCAAGAGAAAAATATAATACAACTAAAAAACCTTCAATGAAACCATATCCTAAAGAAAATTGTAAACATTGAGAATAAATTATTAATTCGAAAATACATGGAGCAAATCCTGCTAAAATCCCAAAAAGAAATGGAGTTTTATTTCTTTCCCAGTTAAATGTTGAAATACTTTTTGAATATTTAGAATGAGGCATATAATCTCGTCTTGTAATAAAAAATAATAGAAATATACCGGCAAACATTGATGTGAAAGCTCCAAAGAAGTTAATCATAAACTTATCCGGTATTAACCCTGGAATAACTAATCGAGGGACCAAACTTACCAAAATAGTTGCTGAAGCTATTATTAAGTTTGAAGTTATTAGGCCTATACCATATAAGATTAAAATAAAAACGCTTTTTTTTGGATTTTTCGCTATACCAAATGACCAGAAAAAGAAGATTGCTTTATCTTCACATGGAATAGCTGTATGGAATATTCCTAATAGAAACGCTGGTAAAAAAATTATTAAATATTCTTGCATTGGTTTTTAGTCTAGTGGATTTAAAATATATTCGTATATCAAGTTTAGTTTAAATTCTAAATTATTTAATTTTAATCATTTTTCTATACATTTTTCTATATAGATTTTTGAAAGATTGAAACTGAAATATTATTTTCATATAAAGATTTTCCAATAATAACTCCAGCTACACCAATATTTTTTAATTTTAAAACATCAGCTTTATTTCTCACGCCGCCAGCGACAAATAAACGTTTAATACCAATAACTTTTAACATTCTTTTAATATTTGAAAAATCTGGTCCTGATAAAGTGCCATCAGCTTCAATAGATGTGAACAATATATTAATTACACCTAAATCTATGATCTTTTTAGCGAATTCAAATGGATTTTCATCAGTTTCTTTTTCCCAACCCTCAACTGCAATCTTATCTCTCTTGTAATCTAAAGCAATAATAATTTTCTCAGCTCCTATAGTTTTAATCAATTGTAATATTGAATCTGGATTCTCTATAGCTAAAGTTCCAATTATTATCCGATCAACACCCTTCTTGAAAAATTTAAGTGCTGATTCAATTGATCTTATTCCCCCTCCAATCTGAATTTTAACTTTTCCCCCAAATTTTTCGATTATACTATCTAAAATTGCTATGTTTACAAATGAACCCCAAGCTCCATCTAAATCTATTAAATGGATTCTTTTTGCTCCATTGGTTATCCAAAATTTTATAGCATCAAGTGGATTTTCATAATACACTTTTTCAGTTCCTTTTAATCCTTTATATAACCTTACACACTTTCCATTCCTAATGTCAATAGCAGGAATAATTTCGATTCTTCTTCACTTATTTTCTTCTTTTTGAATTAAAATATATTTACTTATACCATAGAACGTTAAAATCAGGAAGATTGTAGGAATGAAGTTGAAAGGGAAAAAAGGAGCAGTTAAAACGAATAGTCCCATAAAGCCTAAATTAATGAAATTAAAAAACATAAAACTTGGTTTTATGGATTTCCTCGTAATCTCTGAATTTCTAGGCAAATTAAAGATAATAATAATTAATAGTGGTGTAAAGCTTAGAAGATGATGATCCCAGGAATCAAAATATACAATTAAAGTAATTATAATCCCAAAGAGATAACCATAAATTAAAGAATTCTTATTAAATCTGCGGGTAATATATAATAAAAACCCTATTCCTCCAAAAATTATTAATACTATTACAAGAATTAACATTTGATTGTAATTAAAACCTAAGAAATAATATAAATTAATAATTATTTTAGAAACACTAAAAGAAAAATTAATATCAACAGGTTCGGTTCCAGTAAAATTTGTAGTGATAAAGTCATTCCATAAACCGGGAACAAGAAAGAAATATATTATATTCAAGGATAATGGAATTAGACACCCAACCACTCTTACGAGACTTTTTATAAATTTGAATTCAACTCTCTTCTCTTTTATATTAAACCGGATTAATAATAAAAATGGAATCATTGCTAAAGTAACTGGCTTAACTATTATACTTACACCAAGTAATAAACTTCCAAGAAATTCCATTTTTACATTATTGTATTTAAGAAATATAAAAAGAGATAAAATAATCATTAATGTGACTATAAGGTTGTTTTGTCCTAAGAAATAATTTGATACCTGAGGTAATCCCATAAAGTATAGACATAAGTAATGAATAATTCTACGATCTTCTTTTTCATGGTCCTCACCACGCGTTAAAATTATGATTTTATACACGTATATACAGATTATAAAATTGAGAAATAAATTGAAAATAGTAAAAGCAACGAAACCTAAATCAAACCCCATGAAGTAAAAAGGAATAAAAACAATAACGGATAATGGAAAGTATCTATAAGGGTATGGATAATTTGTTCGATTATAAAGATCACTAACATTATTGATAAAAACTTCAGTTGCTTTATAAAATACCTTAAAATCACTTAAATTTTCGAACCAAACTAAAATAAGAATAATTGAAATTATCATATATAAGATATGAACCAAGACGGAATATCGAAAAATAGGATATTTGGATATTTCTTTAAACCGATGTTTCATGTTTGTCATTTTAGTATTTAAATCCATAAAAAAACCCACACTTTCTCATCTAAGTATAGTTTAAAACAATTGAAAGATAAAATTTTAATTTTTTCTTTTATTTTCCCATATTTTTTTTATCAGCTTCGCTTTTCTATACAATTTTTCAATTTTAGTGCCAATTTTATTAAAATCGTGTAAATCAATTGCTTGTTTGTATGCATTCTCTATAATTTTTTCTTTGAAATCAGTATCCGAAATAACTCTCCTAACTCCATTAATAAAATCGTCTATACTACGAGCTTTATAACAAGAAACGTCATGTTGGACCCAATCATAAGCAGGTAAATCGCTCGCAACAATTGGAAGCTTACAAATCGCTGCTTCTATTAAAGGAATTCCTTGATTTTCCACAGATGAAGTGTTCAAAAATAAATCCGCACCATAGTAAGCTTCTCTAATATCATCATAAAATCCAGTAAAAATAACATTATCTAACTTTAAAGCCTCATCTATATCTGGGTTCTTGTTAATAGGTCCAACCCAAATAAAGTAATAGTCTGAGAAAGCTTTAGCAACTCTTCCAAAAATATCTACTCTTTTCTTTTTCCAGCTTAAGCCAACATTAATTATTACTGTACTTTCTAAAGGGATATTATATTTTAGGTTTAAAAATTTTCTAAAATTTTCCCGATACTCTTCTTTTCGCATAAATTCTTCAATCCTTATACCATTACTTACTTCATATATAGGATATGTCATTGATTTCTGTATAGATTCTAAACATTTCTTTGAATAATTGCTTGGTGTAATAAGTAAATGAGCTAGCCCATAAAGGATCTTTAACCAATATTTAAAGATTAGATTAAATATTGGTTTGTCTGGTAGAAAATTTCCTGCTAAATCTTCTACAGTAGTGTGAGCATGGAAAACTACTGCAGCATTATTTTTATGTGTGTTTTTCAATCTGCTTACTTGTAGAAACGTCATAGGATCAAAAGTTGATGCTGCAATTATATCTACAATATTATCTTCAACCCAATGTGGTGCCTTTTCTCTATTAAAATTCCAAACGTTATGACCTCGCTTTCGTAATTCAGATATCACATCATTTGTATTTGTTTCAATTCCTCCTACAGTTTTGACCTTAGTAAATCGCTTATAAAGTTCCATGTTCTCAACAAAAATAATGTTCATAATTTTCAACATATTTTCTAAGAAAA
>JBHLJZ010000146.1:0-7464 GCA_048887165.1 Candidatus Hodarchaeota archaeon
AAATCTATACCTATTGTATGACTTTAGTTAATATTTATTCTCTAATAAGGTATAATCTGAAAAAATTAAATATTAACGAATTGACGCATTTATTCATGGATGTAATAAATGAACAAAATCTAAAACTTATAGAAGGCATTGAATATCTAGCCGAAGAAAAGTTTGAAAAGTTTAAGGAAAATTTGAATACAGTTATTGAAACTAATACTGAGGTTCAAATAAAGAAAAAATTTGAATCTAAAATATTTAAATCAAAATTAATGTTTTCTAAAGCAGATCGACTAAAATTATTTAATAAAATTAATGATATAAAGAATATTGGGGAATTTGCGGCAAATAGAATGCTTCTTTATCAAGTTGTTCTACCTGATAAAGAATTCAAACTTCAGATATTAAGTATTTTAAAATCATTGAAATTAATTTCTATAGATGTATCTGATGCTGTGAAATTAATAGGCTCTGATTTAAGCAAAGCTCATGATATTTGCGAACAAATCAAGGAAGAAAGAAGAAAGATGAGAAAAGAAGAATTTCAACTACTAAATCGACTATATAATTACGACATGGATTATCTATCAAGAACTTTCCTATATCTTAAAAATCTTATTGAAGATATAATGATGTTAGCCGATCATATCAAAACTTTCGCAGAATATATTCAATTTCTTGCGACTAAATATCTAATTTTTGATTAATTTTGAAAAGTTTGATTTATCATGGCAAATGGTTTAACCTCTATTCTCATCATAGTCTTAATAATAATGGCAATAGGACTAGCTTTCTCAATTGGAGCAAATGATGAAACATTATCAGCATTAGTAGGTGCAGGGGTTATAAAATTTAAAATTGCCTTGATTATCGGTGGTGTGGCGATTGGGGGTGGAATGATAATCTTTAGTGAGAGAGTAGCAGAAACAGTTGGAGCTAATATATTAGGTGAAGGTTTATATTATACAACTTATATGTTATTAACAGTATTAATTAGCAGTATTTTGTGGCTTGTAGTTGGAAGTTTTGCGGGTATCCCTTTAAGTAGTACTCACTCTTTAATAGGAAGTGTTGTTGGGGTAGTAATTGTCTATGCGCTCTCTCAAGGAGGGCTAAATATTAATACAGCCTTTAACTGGGAAAAATTAAGTAATGTTGTTCTCAGTTGGTTCTTATCTCCAATATTCGGATTAATAATAACCTTTATCCTTTTCAAAATTGCCGCAAAATTATTTTTATCTCGATTAAAAGGTTTAAATCAGATTGAAAACTCAGAAAAATATTTTAAATGGCTATTATTTATTGCTGTAATTTTTGCCGAAATCTGGGTTGGTGCTAATTCAGGCGAAGCATTAGGCATTCTCTATGGTCTTTTTGACAATGGTTCTTTAACAGTGCAAGAATATTATCTATATGCCATAATTTGTGGAATTTTTGCCTTTGCTGGAATCTATTTTGCTGCCCGATATGTAATAAGAAATTTAGCTTCTCAAATGACTGATGCACGCCCGAGTGAGGGACTTATTCTCCAAACAAGTTCTGCTATAATACTAATGATAGCTACTTTTTTCGGGTTACCTATTTCTCATAGTCATGTAATTGTTTTTTGCATATTAGGATTAAACTTTGCACAGAAAAAGGAAGTTGATTATAAAGGATTAGGCAAAATGGGTATATATTGGGTTTTAACTTTTCCAATCGCCGCAATTCTAGCTGCATTTATCTATATTGGTTTTTTATCATTCGGATTAATATAATAAATTTCATAAATTATTGATATAATATATTTAATATAATAAAATTGGATAGCGAAAAGATGAGGGAAATATGGGTTCTTTAATTGAATATTTAAAAAGAGAAAGAACTTTAAAAGCATTGGAGAAATCTATCAAACACGCACAAATCGTTCAAAATTGTGTTAAAGAACTTGATCTCGGATTAGGTATCTTAATAAGAGAGAAAGATCTTGATAAAGCTCATAATTTTTTACATAATGTTGACTTATTAGAGGGTGATGCAGATGAATTAAGAAGAGAAATACAAAAAGATATTTCAAGGGGAGAATTAAATCCGACTATTCGACAAAATTTATCTCATCTAATTAAGAGGATGGATGATGTCGCAAATTGCTGTACTGGTGTAGCTCGTCGAATTAGTACTATTCCAATTAAATTTTGGGAACAAAGTAGCGATTTGACAATAAATTTGGTACTTGAGATGATGCAGACTACTGTAGATTGTGTCCAATATTTAGATAAAATTGTAATTGATTTACTGGGAGAGAGAAATAAAATTAAAGATTATGCAAAACAAATCAACCAGCTTGAACATAAAGTTGATCTTCTTAATATAAAATTAAGGCAAAGCCTCCAAGAGACAAACTATAATGTTAATTATTTTACTGCATTTACAGTAGGAAATGTCTTTGACATTCTGGAAGCAATCTCAGACTCAATTGAGAATGTTGCTGATTATATTATGGTTTTATTGACTAGTACTGAAGCACTTTAGATTTTAAATCTCTTTTTAATATAATATGTTCTCATGCTCAATAGATATAAGAACAATAACCTAGATTGGTATTGGCTTACTTAGCAAAAATCTAATTATTACTTCGAATACTTTTTCAATATTTTCTCCTGTTTTAATTGAACATTCAATATAACCATTAGCACCTCTTGATCTTGTCATCTTCTTTCCTAATTCAGGCGATACTTCTCGTTTATGATTTAGATCCAACATATTTCCAATAACTATTATTGGGAAATGTTCACCTTCTTCTACAATTTCATTAACAATATTCAACCAATCATCTAAATGCAAAAGTGATACATAATTTGTAATATCAAACATAAAAATTCCAGCTTTAGCACCCTTAGCATATGTCAGGAATAGAGCCTTAAAACGAGTATCATCTTTAAAATGCCAGATCTGCAATTTATATCTCTTTTTATCAACAATAAGATATTTAACATAAAAATCTACTCCTAAAGTAGGAGCTTTACTTCCTTTATTAAACACATTTTTCGCATATTTTTGTAGAAAAGTAGATTTTCCTACTCCTGGATCTCCAAAAATTATTATCTTAAATGCTTCATCAAAATCAGTCCTTATTTTTCGGTCTGCTTTTTGTATTGGTTTAGCAATGATTTCTTCCTTTTTACTTAAATGTGGTAATAATGAATCTTCAGTGATCTCCAAAGGAATAGAACGCAATTTTCTCTTCCTTCGCCATTCCTTAAAGTTATTTCTCCATTCCTTAAAAGTTTGGACTATTCTCATTGTAAATTGGTTTTGATTTTGTTTAAAACTTGAATTTTTATAAAAATCTTTTCGGCACTAAATCTCGCTTATTATGGTTTACAATAAATTAAAAAATGAGTTTCTTATTTAAATCTATTTAAACTCCAAGTAAAAAAATTAATAATCAATCACAGTCACTTTTTTTTAATTTTTTTAAGATGATATAGAAATTAAATTTTTATTTAAAAAGAATAAAAAGTTGAAATCACATGATGAGTAGTCAATCAAATGATTCATTAGAAAATTGTTTACTTACTTGTCCATTTTCTCATGTATGTAACCTGCCAAAATTGGAAGATATCTGTAATTTTCCAGAATATAAAGTATGTTCTGAATATGAAACTAAATTGCATAAGTTAAAATCTGCTACAAAAATTTTGCATTAATAACTTACTTTTTTTCAATTACTTGTTAAATTTAGTTTGAAGTATTAGAATTAATATAAAATAGAAGAATTAAAAATATAATATTACTCGTTTTCAACTAATAACTCGTCTAAGACAATTTCCACTTCCAATTCGGAGTCTCTTATCTTTTTGACTAACTTTCTTAAACCATAATCGTTTAAGATTAACTCTATAACATTTTTGTATAACCCAGAGACATTATCTTTACCCGCCTCAAGATATATCTCATCCTCTAACCCAATATTAAGAATATCGTATAATCCTTTGATGGATTCCTTAATATTCTCGAAATTTTTCTCAGCTTTTTCTACCATATCCGTTGTAAAATTTGCTTGAACCATTTTTTTTACACCTCCTAAGTAACTGGTATCGATCAAAGTATTTAAATGTGATCATTTTTCGAAATTCTGATGATCGTGATCACGCACATACCCCACTAATCCTTGCGGATAACGCCGATAAATGATAATACAATGATCACGATAAATAATTATCACTCTAACCTTTTTCGAAAAAATACTAGAATTATAAAAATGACGATCAATATTGATAATAATAATTTAGAATCTTAAAAATGAATGACGAAATGAGGGAAAAGCAAAATAATTTCATCCTCTTTTTCACTTCTTCTAAAAAAGAGAAATAGTAAAATAAAATTCAAAATAATTTCTGAAACCGATAAAAAAATAATATTATAATTTCACTTTTCGATCATTATATTTAATTATGAATCCCTGATTAATCTGTTATATGCCTAATTTTGCTATACAATACCTTAACTTTGTAATACACAACCCAGAGCATATAGATTATGAAATCCATGATTCCCTCGCTAATGTAACACTTTTACTTGATTTTTCATTTTTGAGAGCCGATCTTGATATTCAGGACAGATTTTATACTGAGGAAACACGCAGGTATCTTTAGTCTGAGGGAGACTGCATACATGAGCGAAAGGACACGATAGTAGATACAAATCAGGATTGAATTTGGATTGACTCATCATATTGATTTTATCTCGTGTTTTTATTTAAAAGAAAAAAATTCAATTGCATTCTTATCTTACGAAACTTACGAAACTTCTTTAAGTACAAATATTAAAAAATGGAGGGTTTGGGATTTGTAGTTTCTCTTTTTAATAGGATCTAATTTTCTTTTTAAAAAGGAAAAAAAATCAAAAAATCCTAAACCTCTTGTCTAATAAAATACTTGGCTATATTCGTTTAGAACAATATGATCGATGAAGAATCAGGAATTTCAGATCTGGATTTTATTAGAGTATATAAGAAAGTAAAAAGTTATAGCAAAGAACAATTAAAGAAGTTGATTCATGGAAAGATTATACTTTCCACAGTATTCGATAAATGTAAAAAAGAAACTTGCAAAGGAACACTTAAAACCAGTCCGAGAAGGATTGGGATGAATTGCAAAATCCAAATGATTTTTTTCTGTCTTTTAGCTTTCCTAATTTTTTCCAGTATTTTCATATTATTATTCCTCAGGAGAAATGTTGCAGGAATGTGGAATCTCGTCTCGCACCTTGTTAAAAGTATGAAGATGCTTATAATTAATATCTTCATCATAAAAAATTCTGTCTGCATAACTTCCTTTAAAGCTATTTGGATACTTTCGTTTGAATTGGTATTTCTGATGTCCTATGAAATAAATACAGCTACATCGTTCTAAATCAAAATGTTCACACACCCTACACTTCGGAACATAGTTCATAAAAAATTCCCTAGCCATATTTAATCGTTTAATATCTAATAAAGCAAAATCATGAGGGAATTTCTCTTTCTCATCAAGACCCACAACTAGAAGATGGGGCAAATTCAATAACGGTTTGATACTAGTAATGTCATTATTTCCATATAATTCAACCTCTTCCAAACTTTTAAGATGTTTTAGGGGCTCAATATTGGAAATGTAATTACTTGCCAGACGCAAGGTTATTAAATTACCCAAAGGTCTAAGCCCTGTGATGTCTTTAATATAATTATCATCTAAAGTAAGTTGTATCAACTTTGATAGATTCTCCATATTAGTTACTTCCCGTATTCTATTATTGTCGAGATTCAAAAACCTTAAATTAATTAAGGAGTCAAACCCTTTTATCTTTCTTATAAGATTACCTGAAAGATCCAAGATCTTGAGATTTTTAAGGTTATTCAATCCATCAATTTCACTTATTTGATTCCCTTCTAGCCGTAATTCCTTAAGGTTTTCAAGTGAATCTAATCCGCTAATCTTGGTTATATTATTGCAAGAGAGATCTAACACACGTAAGTTAGGTAAATACCCTAAATCACCAAGCTTGGAAATCTTATTCAATCCTAACCAAAGGTGAGTTACATTCTCAAGGAATGATAGATCATTAAGTACAGATATATCATTACATTTTAAGTCTAATTCTTTTAACATTGATAAATTCTTAATGTTTTTAATTTCATCAAGGTTTTTCAGTTTTTTATGTGATAAATCTAAAAACTCATCTCTAATAATGATTTTCTCGCTCATGAGATAATATTGGCTATTTGATTTATTATATAATTTGTCTTTAATGAATTAATGAATCAAAATTATATTAATCTAACATCAATATCAATTTTTCAAAAATAAAATTAATTCATAAAAAATTTGGATTTTTCGAAATTTTTTTCGCATCAGTGATAATTTTCGATCATTATCGATAAAAAATCATTGTAAAGAAATTTACTTATTATGGCCAGATCAGGAGAGATAATCAACGAATACCAATTAGATTTTAGATTTGTAATTCTTAGGTTATCTACATCTCTCACTTGCTTGAAACAATATTTAAATATCCTAATGGATAATAATTTAATTATAAATTAGGTGGTGAAACTTGATCCAAGACGCTGAAATCTTCATTGGAATAGCACATATCGCGGGAGTTTTTGTTGGTTTCGCCGCACTCATTAGTATAATTCGGCGGGACGAGATTGAGCTTTTTAAGCTTAGTCGTATTCGTGCTGTCGTACAAATTGGACTCTTGGTGATTGTTGGTGCTCTTATTCCAATAGGTTTTGATCTTTATGGCTTCAGTGGTCATATCCTTTGGTTCATATGTAGCCTTATTTTCCTTGCTATCAACTGGCTCATGGGCATCTTGTCAATATTGAATCCTGAGAATAGAAAAGCGATGTTTGCCCAAATGCGGAATAGCCCATTGAAAAGTGTTTTATTCTGGCTTTTATTTGAATTCCCACTTCAAGCTTCGTTAATTCTTATTATACTCGGCTTATTCCCTGATATAGAACACGCCTTCTATACTACAGCACTCTTCTTCAACCTATTTGAAGCCGTCTTTACACTCGTTCAGTTAGTCTATTCACAAGGAGGCCCATCAAAATCCTAATGCGAAAAAAATCTAAAAAGTTACACTTGAAAAGTGATAAAAAATAATAACTTTTTCTGAAAAATTAACCTTTTTTGATCATTAAAGAAATAAATGTTTTGATTCATGGAAAATCATTTTAAAGAAATTTACTTATTATAGGCTAGATCATGAGAAATCATCAAAGAATACCAGTTAGATATGGAGATTGGTATTCCGAAGAACTTTTTGAATCATATCTTAAGGGGATGATAGAATTAGATGATGTTTTAGAGGGTTTAGATTATGATCGAATTCAGAGTCAAACTGAATTATATAATTTTTTAAATTTATTGTTAACAAACAAGTTTCCCCATTATTGTTATAATCATAATTGTGAAAAAAAGCTCTACTTTTCAAACACTTATT
>JBHLJZ010000147.1:0-7459 GCA_048887165.1 Candidatus Hodarchaeota archaeon
AGTATTCTGAATTGCTTTTTTCAATTTCCATTTTTATTATTAATGAATACTGATAACTTTACCGACTTTTAAGTCAATGTAAGCCTCTTTAAATGTATCTTTAAACGCATTTATGCTTTCCATGCTGCTATCATGAGGTGAAAGAGCAACAAATTTAGGATTTCTTGCTTTTAGATAATCTAAAGTATCATCTCGGTCATTTTTAGACCAAGGTTCCCATGGAGGTCTTCTTGTGACAATAAATTTATATATAGGCATTCCTGCCCAAGTAATATCCTCTCCTGGGAAGTCAGGGATAGGCAAATGTAAACCTCCAATAATTCCATAAATAGGAGTATCAAATAAAACCTCAACACGGTCTATTATTTTATGGATTCCCTGATGTCCACAACCTACAATAATCACTATCCCTTTTCCTTTGACATTAATAGCAAGAGCCTGTTCGAATGTTTCTCCAAAGAAGAACATAGGATTTCGTATTGAACCTATAGACGCTATACCTTTTGCAATAACCATCGGTTCTGTCACATGATGTATAGTAGCTGTGGGGTGATTCATTGGTACTGGTGTAAAAGCCTTCACATGATTTAAGTTAACCTGAGTTCCTGAAAGAGAAAATGTTTTATTATTAGCCCATTTTGTACCCCCTACATGATCTCCATGTAAATGGGATATAACAACAAATTTGAAATCTTCTATAGTAATTCCTAAAGACTCCATATTTTTAAGAAGTGGAGAAGGATGGTTTTGTTTATCATTTAAACCTGTATCAAATAAAATACCAGTATTATCAGCTTCAATAAAGTAAGAAACGCCTTTTTCAGTAAATAATTTACCTTCAGCTTGAAAATCGATGACGGGGGTTATTTTCAAATGTTCAACTGTCCCCATATCATCTAATTTTTTTAGCTTAGTATTAGACCATTCCTTCTCAGCAACTTTTTTATTCCTTTCAAATCTATTATTCAATACAATAAGGGTGAATAAAGACATCGATACATGGAATGCTCGGACTAATTCATTTTCAGAAAGTTTCTCTCCATCCAAAATTTTAGATACAATCTCACGATCCTTTTTTAAAGGGTATTTTTTAAGTAATTTCTTGATTTCTTCTAAACTCAAATCATTCAATTTGATAATCAATCCTTTTTTTCTTGACTTATTGGATTAAATGATATTTAATGTAATTAAATAATTTTTTTCAATTTTAATTTTTATAATTATTATATGTGGAATGAAATTTCAAAAATAATCAGTTATCATGCTGTTTATGATCAATCAATTCTAGATGCTCTTCTTTATGCAAAGGAGAATGGATTTGCAGGAATTCAAATAGCTCTAGAAACCCCTCATTTATCATTCGAAAATCTATCAAATAAACAATGTGATGAAATAAGGACTTTTTGTAAAAAACAAAATATTTATCTCACAATCCATGGACCTGATACAATAACCTCATTATTTACCTATAATACTCATCTAAAGAAAGGCATATTATCTTATTACAACGAACTTTTTACATTTGCAGAAAAAGTTGACGCTCGATTAATAACAATTCATCTTGGAGATTATACTAGATTTCCTACTAATTCAGAACCTAAAATTGAAATACCTAAAGGAGATTTGAAATTCTATGAAAATACATTGCATAGCAATATCCGAACGTTATTGGAACTTGCTAACAATCGCTTTATTATTTGCATTGAAAATTATGATTTTAATCCATTAATCTTAGATGTACTA
Organism: Candidatus Hodarchaeota archaeon; assembly: GCA_048887165.1. GTDB lineage: Archaea > Asgardarchaeota > Lokiarchaeia > Sigyniarchaeales > SOKP01 > SOKP01. Next base: position 1,744 of record JBHLJZ010000147.1, read on the forward strand.
CAACCTTATCTAAAACAGGAGGAACTTTGGCTTTGTTGGGATTTACCAAAAACATATAGTCAAAAAATTAAAAAAAATGATGAAATGGAGAAATTTCTTTTAAAAAATATAAAATCTGTCAAACAAATCCATCTTCATGACATTAATTCTTATGGAAAAAGCCATAAAGTAATCGGTTCTGGAGTTCTCGATTTTAGATATTTTTTTGGTAAATTAGAAATATCAAATATAATGGATTTTTGTATAGAAGTTCGTCCTCGGGAAAAAGCACACGAAAGTCTTCTAAATTTAAAGCTGTTATTAAATGCTAAAAACTAATTATACTTTTATCCGAATGAAATGCCTCCTGATTTTGTTAATAAACTCCAATCTTCCCAAGCATAACTAGTATCAATCATAGTAGGAGAATTACAACTATCACAATTTTCTGTATCTTTTAAATATTGTTGAAATCGAGGCAGATTTATGGCTTCCTTAACTGAAATTTCTCGTAAATTTGCGATTGGTTTGTCTAATCGAAGACAATCTTCAATATCGCCATTGGAATTAACATACATAAAGACTTTTCTGGCGTGGCATCGGTAGGGTTTTTTTCCTCCTATAAAATGTTTCAAATACATTTCTGAATTTAATATATGAGAGCCATTCCTTTTTGCTTCTAATATTCTTGAAAAAGCTTTATTTATTTCTTGGTCTGTTGCTGAAAGCTCTCCTTTTTCATCTACTTCATTATTAGAATAATGACGTATAGTATTTATTACATTGAATGCGATAGGTACTTGTGCATTATCCCCGAGTGTAATCATTTCATCAACGCGATGAATATTATATTTACTTATTGAAAAACTAAATTGTAAAGAAATAAGAGGATAATCTCTTCTAATTATTTCAATCGATTCCATAATATTATCATATAATCCAGGCAATGATCTAATTTTATCATGTTCTTCTCGAACAGGAGAATCAAGAGACATAAGAATCAGGTCAAGATCATCCCCAAATTCGGAAATTCGCTTAGGGATAAGAAATCCATTCGTCACTATTCCTATAAAAGCAAAGTTGGCTTCATGTTTAGCAAATTTTATAATCTCTGTAATGTCTTTACGAAGGGTAGGTTCACCTCCCCAAAGAATAGAGATAAAGAAACCTGCCTCTTTAGCTTCCAAATAAATAGGTTTAATCTCTTCCAAGGTTAATTCATTTTTAGCAGAATTATCTTTCCAAAAACAAGACTCACAATCACAATTACATCGTAATGTTGTAAGGAAATGAAAAATGAACGGTTTACCTCCAACATCTTTTGCTTGTCTCGCAGCTAAGGCTAATCTAGCAATTAATTTACTTTTCTTTCGTTTTATTTCTTTAGCTGTTAGTTTTTGTTCCATAAAGGGTATTTAATCAATAATAGTTTTTATGTATTATTATTAGTAAAGCTAAAATGATATGTTCATTTTTTTAAAATCAATTTTTTTTCTTATTTTGGATATACAAAAATAACTATATGAAGGATATAAGAAAAAAATCTTTGGTGATAATTTTTGAGTTCAAGGCAACGCTTGCAATGGAACATGGATTACCTATTGATGATATTGCACACACAGTCCATAGCCATCCAACTCTCTCAGAAATGGTTCTTGAAACCGCAGAAGCTTTTATGGGGCGAGCAATTCATACAAAAGGCCACCCTGTAGGGCCTAAATTAAGAGATATATTATTGGAACAATTTCCATAGGGAATTGAAAAAATATAAACTATTTTTTATTCTCTTTTTTAAATTCTTAAATCTATTTTAGAACATAGATTTATATACAAAAATATCAAAATAGGATTATAATACGTAAATTTCTTTACTGAGTGGATTGAAATCCCAAAACTTAAAGGAAAAACAAGCAATAATGAAACTGTCAATAAGGAGCGAGACTACAAATCAAAAAACAATTATTATTTTCAAGTAGATCTTTTAAAAGCATTTATAATAATCTTTGTTATTTCAGAACACGCTCTTCCTTGGGATATTAAGAATTACATGGCAGTATTCCTTTGGCAAAGGCTCTCTATTCCATTTTTCATGGTTATATTAGGATTTAATATGGGACTCTCATTTAAACGAACTGATGAAACTTCTTTAAAGAAACTCTATTCGTGGAAATATTTCAAGAGAAAATTATGGAGATATGTTTTTCCTTACTTAATTTTTTATATTATATCAATAATAGTTGGTTTGATCATTTATGGAAACCTTGAAACAATAATATCCAATCAATTATATCCATTAATGGACGAGAGATTCTTATATTTGGGGATTTCACCTTTCTGGGGCCCCGGTATTTGGTTTATTCCAATACTATTTCAAACTATTTTATTTATGCCTTTAATATATAAGGGATTTTCAAGTAGCACTTTTAAAGCTCTATTGACCCTAATTTTTTGTTTTATCATTAATTTTACCACTCACGTATTACTCTTCTTGTTTATGGGGCCAACTGTAGATAGTTTGGAAGAATGGCGTAATATTTCATTTTTTTATTTAAGCATTACTATGTATTTAGGTGGTATAGGATTAGGTATGTGGTTTTCAAGAAACATCAGTATCTTTAACGTCCGTAATATTTATTTATGGTTTATCTTCCCACTATGTGCTTTTTATGTTATCCTTTTTCAGATAGACAGACATTTATATCAAATAGACTTTATACGTGGGGATTATAATATTATATTCTACACCTACGTGGCATTTATTTTTTTAATTATTTTAAAAATTATACCAAAAAATCCACAGAATAAATTAGCAAAAGGGATTTCTTGGATTGGAAAGTCATCTTATCATATTCTTTTATCTCAGATTTTTTATTTTGGTATAATGAAAGCATTAATAGGTGATGCTGAATGTATGGTTGGAGCTACTGACCCATTGTTTTGCATCCAATATGATATTTTAGCAATCATAATTTGTGTTTTATTCGGAGTATTGTGGTGTTATATAGAAACTAAAATCAGGAATTATCGATTAAATAAAAAAAGAATTTAATAGTTTTTCTTTAAGGTCAATTTTCATTTTGCTTTCTTACTTTTGGAAAAAACATACCTGTCTGTCTTTTATATTCCAAATAAGTTTCCCCATATCTTATAATTAGATCTGTTTCTTCTGCTTTACAAAACCAATAAAATATTGGAAACCATACAATAGAATATAGAAAAAGAAATGGAGAATTTAAAAGTAAAGAAACAACCCACCAAATAAAGACTTCTCCCAATGCTTGAGGGTGCCTTATTTTGTTATATATTCCCTCATATAGAGTATGTTTCTTGTCTGGAAAAAGTGCTTCCCTTCCAGCATCCTTTACTCCTTTAAGCATGATATATAAGCAAGGAATTAAAATAGCAAAACTCAGAATAACAGAAATCCAATAATCCCAAATAAAAAATTGAGGAATAGGAATTGGTAGAGGGAAAAAGAAATAAATGATAAAATTAATAGCAGTAATTAGTTCAAAAATGCTGGCAATAATTCGGTAAGTCCCACATCTTTTATACGCTTTTTCACCTATTTTCTGTTCTAAATTTGCAGGACCCACACTTTTAATATAAAATAATACCATTAGTATAGTTGAGACTACTAGGATTGAAAAATTAACCCATTCAATCATAATATACACTGAAACCTAGCTATAATATAAAATTTTACCATTTTTTTCAAGAGTCTTTACTTTATCTTCTGCCTTAAGATATATGAGATGCCCCAACACTTCACTTAATGCCATATATGAATTCATTTCATCTAAATCTGCACCAAAGTGGATTTGAGAAATTTTGTAGGCAGTTAATGGATTATTTTTAATTACCATCGAAATTTCATTCAATCTCTTTTTATGATGCTCTTTAATCTGTTGAATTCTTTCGTGGGGATTATATATTATCTCTTGATGAGCAGGGAAAATTATTTTAGGATCTAAATTGTCTATTTTCTCTAATGAAGTTAAGTAATGCTTTAGAATATTATTAAAATCATAATCTTTATATTTTTCTGCCATATCTTTAGGAATTATGAAGTTACCTATGTGGGGGGTAATTCTGCTCAATATATGATCACCAGAAAAGAGATACTTTCTTTCCTTATCAAAAATGCAAATATGGCCGAAACTATGCCCTGGAGTCCAAATAATCGATAAATTTTCAAATAAAGTATCTCCATCGTGTACAACAAGATCAGGTTCTTGATATTGTAAAAATTGTGGCCAATATGTAAAGAATTGTACAATTCTATCTCCCTGTTCTTCACTAATTCCATATTTAATTAATTGATTTGCCATTATTCTGGCTTCTTGCTCTAGTTCTTTCATATTTACATTGTTAGTTTCCCATTTTAAAAGTTCATGAGTTATATCATGCATTAAGATTTTAAGTCCAGAATTTTTCTGTTTAAGTATTTTCACTAATCCCATATGATCAGTATGGATATGTGTAATGATGCAGTAATTTATATTTTGAATTGAAATGTTCAATTCTTCGAGAGCAGAAAAAAATTTCTTTTTCCAGTTTCCCATATTTAAACCAGAATCTATCAGAATGTTCTTTCCATTTAATTCAAATAAATAAAGGCATACATATTTAACTGGGAAAGGAACAGGTATTTTTATTTGATAGACTCCATTAATTTTATTTACTTCAAACTTAGAACTAGACAATATTTAAGCATCTAATATTCTTACTTTACTAGATAAAACTTTGAGAATTTTAGTACTTTCTGATAATTTCTTGAATTGATATAATAAAAAATTAAAAAGATTGTACCTAGATAATTTAATATTCAATTAATAAAATTGAAGTATGTTTTAGAATAATGCCCGAATTGATTGACTTAATTAGACTCTCGGAAAAGCATATTAAACCAGCAAGTTCAGTGCTATCAAAGGCTTTTCAAAATGATCCAATAATTCGTTGGCAGATTCCTGAAGCACATAAGAGACTAGAAAAGGCTCATTACATTTTTGAAATAAAGCTCCGCATTGGTATCAGCTTTGGTGAAGTATATGGGACCTCCGAAAATCTGGAAGGTATAGCTATTTGGTATTCCCCTATGAATGTGAATATTTCTTACTGGAAGTATTTAATAAAAGGAGGATTCAAATTACCTTTTAAATTTGGCAGAAAAATCACAAAAAAGATGACAATTACTAAAGCTGTTGATGATTCCATGCGTAATATCTATATGAAAGTTCCTTACTGGTATTTTGGATTAATTGGTGTAGATCCAAAATTCCAAGGACAAGGTTTTGCGAGTAAGCTTATAAAACCAATGTTAGAAAGGATTGATAAAGAAAAATTCCCGATATATTTAGAAACTACATTAGAGAGAAATTTACCTTTTTTTAGATATTTCAATTTTGATAAACTTGAAGAAATTATTATTCCTAATACAAGCATAGTTCACTGGTCCATGCTACGGATTAGTAACATTTAAAAATAAAAAAAAGATACAAAATTAAAATTTAGTTTTCTTTTGGAATATAATAATACCAATTACTATAAAACCGACGGCAAATGCAATTTCAATTAAAAGACCTCCTAACAACGTAATCGTAAGTGGTTGAGCGGTGCCAGTTGGACCAAATAATGAACTACTATATAATGGATCGAGTAATCCATCTCCTATAACAGTTATTTGAAGAAAAACTTGCTTAGCCCAGAATGGAGGTGTGAAAAAAACTATTGGGCT
>JBHLJZ010000148.1:0-7417 GCA_048887165.1 Candidatus Hodarchaeota archaeon
TAGAAGATACTGCAGAACGTTTTCCAAACAGACCAGCTTTCTTTTATCCAGAAGAAATGACCTTTAAACAATTCAAAGATCAAGTAGATATATTTGCTACAGCATTGAAAAATCTAGGAGTAAAAAAAGGCGATAGAGTTGCCTTATACGGACCTAATTCAATCCAGTGGGAAATCTCCTTCTATGGATTAGAAAAAGCGGGGGCTATCTTGGTTCCCATGAATCCATTGTTCAAAGAAACTGAAGTAGAATATGAAGCAAATGACTCAGGAGCAGAATTGATTATTGTTTTTCAACCATTATATCCTATAGTAGCAGCAATTAAGAAGAAAACAAATCTCAAAATAATTATAATAATAGAGTTAGCAGAGAAACCAGATATACCAAAAGGAACTGTTGGATGGTCAGAATTAATGAAAACTACCAAATCGGATCCTCCTGAATATGATTTTCATACTAAAGATGATCTCGCAGCCCTAGTATATACAAGTGGAACAACTGGATTACCAAAAGGGACAATGCTCACTCATTATAATATAGTTTCGAATGTTATCCAAATTTCCCAACTTTTTGAATTAAGTGAACTAGATATCGCTATGACTGTACTTCCGCTTTACCATATTTATGGATTGAACGTATGTATGAACCAAGCAATCTGGTTAGGTGCAGCACAAGTAATCACACCAAGATTCGATGTGAAAGAGTTCTGTGAACTTATAGAGGAATTTCAAGTTACATATAGTTTATGTGTACCTCCAATATTTCTTGCAGTAGTTCGTCATCTCGAAGATCCAAAAATAAAAGGATATGATTGGACAAACCTTAAAATCTTTAACAATGGTGCCGCACCTATCCCTCTCGAGCTTCTCGAAAGATTTGATAAGTTAGCTAAAGAAAAATGTAATGCTAAAGAAGTAACCATTCAACATGGTTGGGGATTGACCGAAGCTTCTCCTGTTGTGGCTGTAAATCCTATGCATCGTCGTAAAATGGAATCTCAAGGCACACTAATTCCAGATACTTTTCATAAAATTATTGATTTAGAGACGGGTGAAGAACTACCTGAAAGAGGAAAGGTTGGTGAATTAGTTGTTAAAGGTCCTCAAGTTATGAAAGGTTATTGGAAAAGACCTATGGACACTGAGAATGCATTTTGGACTGATCCTAATACTGGTGAAAAATGGTTAAGAACAGGCGATATGGCATATATCGATGATGATGAATACGAGCATCTTCTTGACCGTATAAAAGAAATGATAAAATATAAGGGTTGGAGCATTGCGCCTGCTGAACTTGAAGACTTATTATTTAAGAATCCACATGTATTTGATGCTGCTGTTATTGGTAAGCCTTCTAAAGAACTTGACGTTGGTGAAATTCCCAAAGCCTTTATAATTCTAAAAAACGAATATAAAGGAAAAGTGAGCCAACAAGAAATTATTGATTGGGTTGCTGAAAGGATTTCTGCTTATAAAAAGATACGAGAAGTTGAATTCGTTGATAATATCCCAAAATCAGGTTCTGGCAAAATTCTTAGACGTGAATTAATTGATCAGGAAAAAAATAAAGTGGATTGATTATTTTCAATATGATTTACCATAACTATTGGTCTTTCTGAATTAAATCCATCCTACTTATACTATTATGAACTTTTCAGTGGCTATTAAAAAGAGAAGAGTAAGTTTTAAAATTTAAAAGTAAAGCTATTATAAAATTATTTTAAAGAAATCTTAAAAAATTGAATTGTGATTATAAATGGGAAAAGCAGGATCAATTTTAGGCATAATAGCTTTAATTTTAGGAGCTACTGCAATCGGATTACAAGGATTTAACTATTTAATTATTAATCCTAGACAAAAAGAACAAACTTGGTATGCACACGAACCAGACTATTATAGGTGTAACCCAGACAATACATTTATACCTTTTAATGATTTAAATATCACTTTTGAAATAAAACCAGGACAATCAGCTTATTTTTTGTATAACGGATGGTCGCATCTAGATCTAGACTATGATGGTTTTTCTATATTGGAGATTTATTATTCCATTGATGGAATAAGAATAGATACGCCATATTTTAGAGAAAGACTTTGGTATAAATATAGTGAAATTGGAGGTACTTCAATATTAAAATGTGCGTCGTTACAATATCTTAATTCTAGTCTTTCAGCTGGTACTCATAATGTAAGCATTATTCTATATGCAAATTTTGATTTTAATGGAGTAAGAGAAAGTACTTTAATGGTACGAACTTTTTACCCTTAATTTTTTTTTTTAAAAAATTTGAGTTCCTCTTTCAAAACCTTTAATATCTAAATCGATACTAATATTATAAAAAATACAAAAAATAGAACAAGAAATGCAATAGGCAAGATAAAAATCAATAGAAACATCATAATGTTAGGATTTTTATTTCTTAATTTTGGTCTACTATTTGTGAATTCTTCTAATTTTGCAACTTTTTGCTCTAATTCTTGAATCTTAAGATCTTTTTCTTGGATAATATCAGAATTATTATATCTTTTACCACAATAGGGACATACTGCTATATTATTCTCAATTTCAGAACCACAATCTTGACAATACATTTCTTTGACCTAAATGAATAAATTCATCAATAAAACTCTATAAACCTAATGTAAATAGATACTTAAATAATTATTTTTCAAAAATTAAGACTTTAAAAAAATTCGTTTTTTATAATTTTATTTCCTTCAATATATCATCAATATAAAATATCTTATTTTGGTCCAATTCATTCTTTAAGGAATTTGCTAAAGAATACTTAAATGCCCAGATTTCCATATTTTTATCTAAATCTTTTACTTTCTTAACTACTGGAACAAAATCACCATCTCCTGATATCAAAACTGCTGTATCATATGCATTTTCATAAGCTAACGATATTATATCGATTGCTATTCTTATATCGATTTTTTTCTCAATTGCTTCATTATGTGTTATCTTATCAAAACTTACCTTAACCTGGTATCCACTTTTAGAAGTTAAATCTTCATACCATTTTTTCTTCTCAGAACTCATGGGATAGACAGCACCTTCATATAAGAATATAGCTTCCAATTTCCGCTTCTTAGTAATGACTTTCTTCAGCTTTTCATAGTCTGCTCTAATGTTATATTTTTTGAAGCCATTGAAAATATTGCTATTGTCTAAAAAAATTATGATTCGTTCCATTTCAATTTCTTATTTAATTAATTGAATAGAGAGAATAATCACCTTACGGTTTTTGTTGGATAATATCTTGAACACTTATTGCGGGATGATGGTACCTGCCTGTCTTCAAAGTTTCTTTGCCAAATTGGATTGATTTTTCTGGACAAAAGTTAATACAGGCTAAACATTGTTGACATTTATGCTGCCATTCTGGAATCCCATCTATTAAAATTATGTTGTTTACAGGACAAATCTTCTCACATATACCGCAACTATTACAATTCTCATCTGCATAGAAAGATTTATCACTTTCATGTACAGACTCAAGAAAATTTTTGTTAACTTTTGCACTTCTACTTACATCTTTTTCGAGAATCTCTTGAGTTAGATTGTTTTGTTTATTACTTACAACTTTAGAGATTATTTTTACTTCTTTAATAGCATTTTCAAAAAAGTTATCTTGTCGCTCTTTTGAATGAACATTGAATCCAATAATATAATTATTGGGCATTTTGATATAAAATCCTGCATTAAGCTTTTTTGATTTTGTTTGTAGCATCTTGTCTAACTGTTGTAAAGGTTGTTCATTAATGTCCCCTGTACTTGTAACAACTGTGAAAAAATAATTAGATTTACTTATATTTAAACTATTTATAAAATCATGGACTATTTTAGGCAATCCAGAGTAATATAGTGGAAAAATAAAACCAACCTTTTCACTTTCTGATTCAATATTTTCCATTTGCCATACTTTAGCAATAGCTATAAGCTCAGAATTTCCTAATTCGTGCGCTAGATCTCTAGCAATTTTTAAAGAATTGCCTGTCCCTGTAAAATAGTAAATTTTAGTTTTCATTCTAACATTCTCTTTTTATAAGCTACCTCTGAATAAGAATTGGAAATATTTATAGTTTGAAATATTGAACTTTAAAAGAAGTTTGAATTCAATTTTTTTAAATTAATTGCTTAATAAAAAATTTCTAACTAAAGATTAAAAAAATAGTTTTATCTAATTTAACTCTCAGAGATCATTTTGCTTGAGGATTTGGGCTTCTCAAATAAAAATTCATATATTTCATTTGCCCTTTTCATGATTTTTTCTCTTTCATGAGATATATTCTTTTGATCTTTCTCGTATCTCCTCATTGCAATCTTCCTCCATCTCTTTTTCCAAGATGGGAAACCATTCTTGACGAAACGTTCTCGATTTGGAAAGTCTCGACAAACCCAATCAAACAAGATAAAGTATCTTTGAGCTCCAGATTCTTTCGTAAGATTACGAGAAGATACTCCCAGTTTTCTAAGGTGATAAATAAATCTACCTTCTACAGCATCTTGAAGCTCACCTTCGATGATTGCGGGTTCGTAATAAATATTATTCTCATTAAAATATTCTCTAACAAGATCAAAACAATTACCCCTACATAGAAGAATTCTATCCCGCTTACTGTGATTTAGTTCCCTAAGAGATTTAATTACTACTTTTAAAATATGTTTTTTTGGACGATCATTATCCTTGTTATCTTCATTATAGAGACCCACAGGAACTGATTTAAATAATATCTTTCCACTTTCTGTGTCTCTAAAACCAATGAAGGCATCTCCGACAAGATCTCCGGTCCCAGCATCATCAATTTCTATTGTTCTTCCCTTCCACTCGCTGGGATTATTAGTGGATTGGCACGACTCAGCGTTGACTTTCTCGTTTTTTGTCTTCATTATGAAAATAAAAGGTTGATGGCATAAATAATTAAGGATTTCCCCTTTTAGGGGGAATTTTCAGTTTAACAATTAGCAAATGAATTAAAATTCGATTTACATTTTTGTAAAGCTTTTTATATTTCAGATAATTATTCTAACTCGTAATTTCACTATAAGAAATCTAAAGTGTATGAATAATGACAGAACTATCTAAAGAATTTAAAATTGTGTTAATTATCGACATAATTATCGGATTAATCTATGGGATATTATATGTATTTCTTCCAGATTTGGTCTATTCTACTAATGATGCACCATATTACGATCCTCATTTCTGGCGACTTTTTGGTGGGGTTATACTTTCTATAGCAATTGTAGTTATAATCGCTTTCTTGCTAAAGAAGGATTGGGAAGAAATCAAATTCTTCGTCGTTTCTGTAGTTATATTTCTTATTATATCAGTAATTATCAATATTACATCAGCTCTATACGTTACCCGTTCAGCAACTAACCTCGGATTCCACTGGTTGGACACTATATTAATGATAATATTGATTGTAATCCATGGGTTTTTCTATATGAGAGAAGAAAAGAAATAATCAAACTAACTTTAAAATTATAACCTTTTCTTTTTTTTTTAGAATCCCAATTAATTTCTATTTTTTAATATTTTTCTATGTAAAATCTGGAAATTTTCTTCAGGTATTTTTTGCTTTAAATCTTTTCTTAAAGCAATTTTAATTGCTTCATTAGGGCATTTTGAAACACATACGCCACATCCGACACACCAATTAGTATCGATTACTGCATGATTATCCTCTAATTTTATCGCATCAGCTGGACAAATATCAATACAATTACCACATCCAACACAATTTTCATAAATTGTCTCACGGATAAAATAGGTGGCAATTATTTCATCCCTAGGAATCATTCTTCGGCGAATTCTTCCCAAATTCCAGCAAGAACAACCACAGCAATTACAATTCTGTTGCACATTATCAATTGCGTTATCTGTAAAATGAACTAATCCCGCATCTGAAGCTTTTTTACTTATTTCTAAAGCCTCTTCAGTGCTAACTTCTCTTGCAAAACCTTTATCGATTATATATCGTGCTAAATCATTAAATTTCATACAGACTTCTTTAGGATGTTCACATTCTCGACCGATTAATTTTGTAGATTGGCGACAAATGCAGTGAGCTACAGCAATAACCTTAGCTTTTTTTATAATTTCTTCCATTACATGATAAGGAAGGATTGCTTGCGTCTCAGGTTCCACGATTTCATCTACAGGGATGAATCTAAAAGGAATGGGGTTAGTACAATAAGATTCCTTAGTCACTTCTGTGTCAAAATACTTAAGTACTTGATTTGCCATACGTCTTGAATGAATAGTATCTTCTCCTTTCCAAAAGAAGACCTGAGGAAAACCAAATCCTGATTGTTGTAAGGCATAATTCATTTCTCCAGTAGTTTGATCTTTATATGAAAAAAGAAGCCCTCTGTTAGTGAGGCTTTCAAGAATGTTTTTCAAATGTTTCATAGGAATCTCAATCGATTTGGAAATTTCTCTTAAAGAAATACCATGAAAAGGTATTGTTTTTGATGGTATTGCCAAAGCAACTTTAGCTTCTTCTTCACTGAAATTAGATTTTAAAATCGTAAGCAAGTCTGCTCTAGGAGGACACATCATTCCCATTGATGATAAATGGATCATTAATTGTTCATAAATGTCTTGACTTGTCATAATTAAAAATTATATATCTTAATTACAACTAAATAATTTTTTCCTTTTTTTATATTCAATTAAAAAATAGTTTTCAAAAAAAGTAAAAATAATATAATTAATCGTTGACACTATATACTTTTCTCTGTTATCCTCTCAACGAATTTAGATATAGGATAAGCTCTTATATCATCATTATTTAGATAATTTTTAAAATTTTTTTTTAATTCCAATATAAATTCTTTATCATCATGAGCTATAATTCTACTAAATGGATAATTCAATATTTTGCCTTTCTTGTTGAAGATTAAGAATTGATAAGAATATGTTTTGACTTTCTCATATAAATGTGGTAATTTTATGGTGGTGTGAATTTTATATCCCTTAATTTTAAAGTCTTCCATTTTCTCTCACAGAATTACAATTTTAAGTTTATATCCTATGCTAAAAAATCGAATTCTACTATTTAAATAGGTCTATATGCATTTTGAAGTATAAAATTTCTACTTAAATAGAGATTTCAACCTCTTTCCCTTAGTCTATTAAATGTAAACCCAATTTAATCAAGTAATGATCTTGAATTTAAAGGAAGAAAAAAGATTAATTAAATCTCGAAATTTTATCTTATTCATTATCATTTAGCAAATTTTTAAATTTATATGCACACCAAAAGAGATTTTACATTTAAAATACAATGCCTTAGAAAAGTGCTCTCAATACTTAAAACTGGAATAAAAATTTCACCTTTCTAAAACTTAGGAATTCTAACACACCCAAGATCCATTTTATAAGAATAAATACTTCAAATAT
>JBHLJZ010000149.1:0-7387 GCA_048887165.1 Candidatus Hodarchaeota archaeon
CCACGTGAACCTTTGTTCCATGATCCATTATAATATCTCCCGTATAAAACCCAAATACCAATTTAGATTTCGAATTAAAAATAATGTTGTTCATTTTCGATGGATGATACATGAGTGGCTTTAATTCTATTTCAATTCGTCCATCTTCACTTGTAAAATGATAGAAGATTTTTTTACGACAAAAATTTGGATTATAAAGATTATTTAACAATTTTTAAAAGAGTACTGATAATAATTTTAAATTAACGATAGAAACTTTTAAGTATTTCAATTCTTTCTTGGATTATGGTTATTTAACCATATAATAAAGAAAGCGAGAGATATGTTTGAGTGAATTAATAACTATAAAAAAAGAGGGATTTCCTCATATAAAATGGCTAGGATTTAATTTAACTAAAAAAAAAGCATATTTTTTATGTATTTTTAGTATTCTTGGGCATGCTCTCTTCTTTTTGTTAATGATGAACGCATTGTCAGTTTTACTAAATTCGCGTAAAGTTTATTACTACAATAATTCAATGTATTTCCAAATTTTATTATTAGGTTTTTCTAACTTTATGATTAGTTTGATATTTATTGGTATATGTGGTTATACTCTTAAGAAAATTCGATTATTTAGAAAAAGTTTAAGAATCCAGTAAGTTATAAAGACCGAATTAAAGAATTGGATACTCTAAAGAGAGAAGGAAAGAATTACACTGATTATATGTTTAAATTATAGTTAAAAAAAAGCATCCATTTTTTTTATTCCTTTGATTTCTTCAAATGTAATGCCTAGAGCATCTAAAACCTGTTCTAAAGCAGACTTTAATAAATCTCTATATTTTTTTGAATCAACATCCTGAAGCTTTGCTAACTGCAATGCTTTTGTTCCAACATTATCTTTACTTTTAATTATACTTATTGTTTCGCCTTTCTGATACTCTTTTCCATTAATTTTTTTAAGTTCAATAGCAGCTCTTACATGTTGAGGTATAACTTTAGTGTAATCTTTTAAGTTTTTTTGTATGGTGATATTTATCGCATAATCTTCTAAAGTGAAAGCATCGGCTTTACCAATCTTCTTAAGATTTTCTCTAACAATTTCAATAATTTGATTTTTAGCTGACTTAAATTGTTCATCGTTGGTAATATTTTTCAAGATTTCTAGTAGTTCATTAAAGATTTTTTTTATAAATTCAGGCGTATTTTTCTTTTTCGCAACTAAACCTTTAATATCAACATATTTGGTATCTTTGTATATACCAACATAATTTTTTTTTCTTTCTGAAAGCGCAAGAAATTGATAAGTCTTTTCTTCTTCTAAATCTAAATCTAATTCTTTTCTAGACCACTCAGATATCCTTTTCATTTGTTCATTTGATGGACTTAAAAGAAAAACTGAATCCGTATCTCCGTATAATACTTTTACCCCTAATTCTTCTGCTTTATTAATCGTTTGCTTGATTGAATATTGTCCAATTCCAGTGGTACTTTCAGCTACAGGCAAACAGAATAGAGGGAAATTTTGACTTCCAAAAACTCCATAAGAACCATTGATGAATACTTTAAGAGCTTGTTGAATTGTATAATAATAGCTACGTTGCTTTTCAGATAGTCTTTTATCAGCTGACTTTGGCTTGAAATATTTTACTCTTATATCCCTAAAAAAGCCAACAACATAAGCAAATATTCCCATTTTATGGGTACAGATATGGTAAGGAGTACCTTTAACTAGATTATCCTCGTCATCTTTATGAGGACAAAGAACTGTTTCATATGAAAGATTATACTCTTTAATTATTGAAGGATATAGACTTGCAAAATCCATAACTACGACATCAAAGTGAATGCCTGGAACCGGCGGAACGACATACGCCCCCATGAATTTTTCCTCGTTAAATTTTGACATCATATACCCACCCTTCTTTAATTCAGAAATTTCAGATCTTCTAGGAATTAAATAACCTTTTCTTCTATGTTCGAAATAAAATATGTTTTGAATCCAAGTAGATATTTGTCTTCGAACCATTTCATGGGTTGGCATTTTTGTAATACGACATAAAAGTATGATAAGATTCCAAACAAGGGAATTATTAAATGTGGTCAATTCTAAGGTTAAAATTGAATCCTTTAAATTATACCAGGTAAGAATATCATATTCCATTTCATGTATTTCTTCTTCATGTTCATACTTTTTTCTGCCTAATAAGGCATCACTAATGGCATTTAGGGATGCACTTTCATATGCTCCTCCGAAGGCATATCCTGAAATGCTTCTGTTAAAGAAAAAGTTAAAAAGGTCAATATGAATGCCTTTTCGAAGATCACAGTCGGATCTAGATAAGATTCCAAAACCTCTTTTTATCTGAATAGGATTTAGATCTCTATCTATTTTTAATTTATTTGCTCGATGAAACATATAATTCAGGTCGAAGTTATCTCCATTAAATGTAAGGATCACTGGATATTCCCATAAAATTCTAAATGTTTCGATTAACAGTTCTTTCTCATTTTTAAAGAAGAAAATTTTGGCATCGGAGGGAAATTTTTTATGAAGTCCTCGATATGAAAAACCTTCCCTTTCTAACACATATACTAATTTTACTTCATCTGTCGCGACAAAAGATACACTAATAATTTCTTGTTGTGCTAATTGGGGATCTGGGATTATAATATCCTCAGGTCCTAGATTAACTTCAATATCCATAGCTAATCTTTTTACTTCAGGTATAGGTGTAAGAAATATATCCAAAAACTTTTCTGAAAATTCTTGGATCTCCATACTTTCATCTTTAAACACAACACGTAATTCATTCGCTAAACTCTTTGATTCTTCTGTTTTTTCTTCAAAACTGATTTTCTCAATTTTACCTTTATTAATACGATAAATTAAGCCTGGAATTAATTGTGTATCAAATATATAATTTAAATGATATCTTATATCCGCTTCCCAAGCTTTTATCCCATTAGATCCTAAAATATTTTTGATATTTTTTCCAGATCCTCCGATATCTGAGGGGGTTGCTCCGTAGATTTTTGTCATCTTGATTTTTTCATCTTGTAATAAATCATAGCGATTTATTTCTTCGAATCTCTTAAATCCTTCATACTCAGTTATCCTTTTTTCTTGTTCCATATCTCCTATTTTATAAGTAAATTCTAAACTTTTCAAATCTGAAATTGGTTCTTTACTTAGACAATATGGTTCATGACCACTGGTATCAATCCAAATCTTTATGTCATCTGTATCTAGGTCATAAAATTTACAGTATGCTTTATTTTGACCGCCATCATAATCAACATCAAGTAATAAACCTCTCTCTAAATTTTCAACAATTTCTCCTTTTTTCTTTAAATAGCGTATATATTTTGAACTAACAGATTCACGTTGTATTTTGTCTAATTTAATGTCATCCTCTTTTAAACCAAAAAGTGTATCATCCCCTTTAAAGAATAAATTTGAAGGAATTGACCCACTTACATCACTTAATTGTTCGCTCGTATCTTCTTCGGGTTTAGCTTTAATAAGTTCTTGTTTAGGTTTTTTAGGTTTTTCTAATTTTTTTTTTACCTCCTCCTTCTGAGCTAGTAATTCTTGTTGTTCTTCTCTTATTTCCTCTTCTTCTACAAATGAAAAAAGAGACTTTTGTTTTTCATCTAAAGGCTTTTTCTTTTTAGATTTTTTTGGACTAGGCAAAATCATTTCCTCTATATATATTCATTTTTGAATAAGCTATTTAATATTATGATAAGATTAGTTTTAATCTCAACTATTTTATGTTTAATAATCGAGTATAAGTTTAAACTTTACTTTGTTCCTGTAGTCATTTTTATATCTTCGATTAACATAAATGGAGCAAAAACAGTGTTTTCACTTGTACTTAGCCACGTAGAAACTTGTTTAAGTTCCTTCCCTAAAGCAGTTGTGTGCTCAAGCATATGATAATGATCTGAATTAATTCGTAATTCTCTAATTGGTTCTAATAATTTTCCTTTGTTTTTCACTAGGAACATCCCATCCTTTGGTAATGAAGATAAAGTTGCAGGTGGAGCATATGATTGATATCGAGTATACCAAGTTGATGTAATAAGAATTGTTGGTTTCTCAGATATTTCCATTAGTTCTTCTAAAGTGTAGTCTCCAGTAGAAAATATTGTATTTGTTGGTTTTGGTAGAGTAATTCCAGCATTTCCTGTTGATTCCTCGTTCTTTTTAGATAATGAATTATTTGTAAAGAATTGTTTAATTATTCCTTTATCAATTAATAGCGTTCTTTTAGTAGGCACTAATTCATCGTCGAAAGGAGAGCTCCTTAATCCATACTCTTTAGTTCCATCATCCCATACAGAAACTATATCATTAGAAATGTGATCTCCTTTCCGTTTCCCGACTAACCATGCAAGTCCTCTTTTTTGTATGTACATATTCATTGCTATAGCTGGTGTGGGTGCTTGTAATTCAGTAGAGACTTTTGGATAGATTATAATGTTATAAATTCCTGGCGTCCCCCTCTTACCTCCAATTGCTTCTTTACAAATCCTTCCTGCTTCTTCACCAGCTCCAATTGCATTAAATCCTTTGTTTAAATGTGTTGAACAAGATAGAGCTTCACCAGTAGCATACATATCTTCTGCGAAAGCTCTTATTCTAAAATTCAATTTTGTGCGCTTATAAGAACCTTCAAAGCCCACACTATTTTCAACATGGAATTGTGTACACCCATAAAAAAATGAGCCAGCAACTCTTTTTGCTCCTTGTTTAATAGAAGCTTCTGTAGCTTTTTCTACCAAATCAATTGCTCTTTCATCTAATTCCTCAACTGCTTTATCATAAATCTTACTTTCTATAGAGTTGTCATAGGTAAAAGGTCCTTCTGGTAATTTTTTATAATGTGTGTTTAATTTAGCAACATCAAGTAATTTTTCACAATTTATTAGGGTTTTTTCTATGATTTCTGAACGTAAATCATTTAAAGATATCTCAATAGTCCTTCTTCTCTGTGATAAAAATAATTCTAATTTTATTTCATCCCAATTTTTATTAATATCTATTTGGCTCTCTGAAAATCTTATCTGATTTTCCTTCTTAACGATTGCTTTGATAGACCATTCAGTACAAAATTGTTCAAGCTTTTTCTTGGTATTAATTATAATTTTATATAATTTTTCAGGCTCTATTTCTGCCAAAGAATCACCTTATCCAAGTCTAACATTTCTTAATCTAATAAAGGGTCCTCCAGTCCATACGGGACAGCCTTGTCCAGGTTCTGATTTACCACAAAAAGCGCCTTGCCACTCAACTTTTTTACTTTGAGCATCGATGCTACTAAATAACCCTGGAGATGAAATTTCAAGCGTGGGTTTCAATAATAAAGTATTATTAACTTCCCCATTTCGAATAAGATATGCCTCCTGTCCAACATATTTTGATTGCAAACGTTTATCATCAATGTTCCATTCTGTAAATGACATCATTAAAATTCCATATTTGACATCCTCAACCATTTCTTCAAAGGAATAATCTCCGGGGGAAAAATATGTATTAGCCATTCTTACAAGAGGTTCACGATCATACGAAACTGCCCTAGCTGCTGCATTACTTTTGATACCAAATATTGCTGCAGTCTCTCTATTATGAAGCATCTCGTTAAAAAGACCATCCTTTATTAATTCTCTCTTTCTAGCTTTAACACCTTCATCATCATACAAATAAAAACCATAAGAATCAGGGATAGTGGGATCTTCGAAAATGTTTATACATTCATTACCAACTCTAAAGCCGATTTCATGTTCTCTCAAATAAGATTCACCTGCTTGAGCACCTTCTCTTCCAAGAATCCTATCTGCTTCATGAGGATGTCCACAATTTTCATGAGATATAATTCCAGACACATCTGGTCCGAGGATTATATCAATCTTTCCTTCAGGCGGTTTTTTTGCTTTAGTTATTATATTAGCAAGTACTTTCACTTTATTAATTACTTTTTCTTTTATATCCCAGGAATTTAATTTTTCCCAACCTCCTGTTGTTGCATAATTATTCATTGATTGCTCATTTTGACCTCCAGATTTAACGGCAATAATTATAGGTATAAAACAAAACCTCGGAAGATGTCCAGAAATCTTAGAACCTTCACTATTTATGAAGTATGTGTCTCTCTGTTCTGTTATAAGGACAAAAATGTGAATAAACTCAACAGGAAATTTCTCTTTGAATATGTTCGTAAAATCTTGAACATAAGCAATCCTTTCTTCTAATGATACTTCCATAGGATTTATTTTATAACTACTCTGCCAACTTGTTTCATACGCTTTTTCTTCACTCATCTTAATAGGATTTTTTCTTTGAGAGCTACTTCTCTTAGCTGTTTTATAGGCTTGATCTATTGCCTCATTAATTGCTTGTTTTGTTAATTGATTAGTAGTTGCCATTCCCATTCCTCCGTTAGCTAGCAATCTGATATTAATTCCCATTTTTCGTGCGAATGCATCCGTTGTAAGATCAATTGGTAAATTTCCAAGATGCAACTTGCCATTAATAAAAGAAACCGTATCAATTTGATTTGATTCTAAACGCACTTCAGCATATTCACATTTCTTTCCATTAGATTGAGCATAATCTAATCCATTCTCCGCTAAATCTTTAAAAATTTCCATAATTCATCAAATAGGGAAAGTTGAATTAGTTTATAATAAATAGATAGAAATAATTCCTTGGAATTTATAAGATTATTGTATCTCTACTAAATCGTATTTTAAAATGAAAAAGAGTGAAAATTTCAGTTAATCCTTTAACTTTTTCTATTATTATAAATAATCTTCTTAATTTCGTTCAAAAGAAGTTGTTTTTCAGCAATAAACCAGTGTAATTTTGATTTTTCAGGATGTTCACTATGGATAATTTCAGCAACTTCCTTTACTTCTTCTTCTGTTGGTTCAAGAAGTTCGCCATTCACGTCTTCTCTAATTAGAAGGACTAAATTATCTGTTTCTAATGGCTTTATATCATACCCATTCTTAACATTTTTATTAATTATTACACAAAGTTCCGCTAAATAATAAACAGATTTTTCATACGTCTCTTCCGATTTATATCTTTGAAATGCTAATACTTCCACATCTTCCTTAGTGAACACTTTTTCAACACAACTCCTTTTTAAATTATTAAAGAATTAATATATTTGTAAAAAAGATAAATTAACATTTAATTATTTGTATTGATATTTATAGCTGTTAAAACCACAAAATTAAAAATTAATTCAATTTTTATTTATATACTAAAGCAAAAAAATATTCTAATTGCGCCTCCGTGGCTCAGTGGTAGAATAGCTATATTCTCGGGTCTATGCCAAAAGCAGCTGACTTGTAATCAGCCGGTCGTGGGTTCAAGTCCCACCGGGGGCTT
>JBHLJZ010000150.1:0-7375 GCA_048887165.1 Candidatus Hodarchaeota archaeon
GATTTCGTTAAGAATTTAGCCATTACTAGCGCTGATATTCAATGGAAAGTTGGAATAGGGGGTACCTATTCTAGCACAAATGTGAGCTATGTAGGTGGAAATTATGAGATAGAGCTCTGGTTAAGAGCTTCTGAATTCGATGGATATGGTTCCTTTACAATTTACTTTATGTTAAATAAAACCAATTATTATAACCAAACAGAGTCGTTAAACATAAACATTTTAGGATTAACTACGTCGCAAATTGACTCACCTGCTCAAGATCAAACTTATGATTCAGATGCTATTTTGACAATAGTTTTATCATTTGATGATTTCGTTAAGAATTTAGCCATTACTAGCGCTGATATTCAATGGAAAGTTGGAATAGGGGGTACCTATTCTAGCACGAATGTGAGTTATGTAAGTGAAAATTATGAGATAGAACTCTGGTTAAGAGCTTCTGAGTTTGATGGATATGGTTCCTTTACAATTTACTTTATGCTAAACAAGACCAACTATTATAATCAAACAAAGTCGTTAAACATAAACATTTTAGGACTAACAACATCTCAAATTGATTCACCTGCTCAAGATCAAACCTATGATTCAGATGCTATTTTGACAATAGTTTTATCATTTGATGATTTCGTTAAGAATTTAGCCATTAGTAGCGCTGATATTCAATGGAAAGTTGGGATAGGGGGTACCTATTCTAGCACAAATGTGACATATGATACTGGAAATTATGAGATAGAACTCTGGTTAAGAGCTTCTGAATTCGATGGATATGGCCCATTTACTATTTATTTTGTGCTAAACAGAACCAACTATTATAATCAAACAGAGTCGTTAAATATTAACATTTTGGGGTTAAGTACATCTCAAATTGATTCACCTGCTCAAGACCAAACCTATGATTCAGATGCTATTTTAGCAATAGTCTTGTCTTTTGATGATTTGGTGAAAGTTTTACCGATCGATAGCGCTAATATTCAATGGAAGGTAGGAGTAGGGGGTACCTATTCTAGCACAAATGTGACATATAACACTGGTAATTATGAAATAGAAATCTGGTTAAGGTATTCTGATTTCGCTGGATATGGTCCTTTTACTATTTATCTCATGCTAAATAAAACAAATTATTATAATCAAACCGCACAACTTAACTTTAATGTTTTAGGATTGACTTCATATAATATTTTAAATTTAACGCAGTATAACCAACAATTGCAAATTAATGGTAGCATATATGAAGCTTTTCAGGGTGAAAACATCAGTTTATACATGAATTTTATAAATCTCTATCCATTTAATCTAATTTCGGGAGCAACTGGAAATTTAACGTTCCAAGGATTTAATTATCTAAACTATAGTGATAGTAATGGACTCTATTCATGGGAAATTGATACAAGCGATCTTCTTCCAGGATCTTATTCGTTTTTTGTCCAATTTAATAAAACTAACTATTATAATCAATCATTATTAGTTTATTTTGATATTAACATTATTAGCACTGAAATTACGATTGAATCGATATTTGATGGTAGTGGGATACTAGATCCATATTATGATAATGGATATGCGATCTATACATCAAAAGGGGATTCTAATGTGACATTCATTATTACTTACTGGGATCTTAATCACACCTATCCTATTGAAGGATCAAATGGAAATGCCACTGTACTAGGGAAGGAGTTTTTAGTAAATACTACTCTAATTAATGGTAATGCATGGTTTACATTAAATTCCAGTAATTATGAACAGGCTGATTTCATTATAAGTGTAACTTTCTGGAAAGCAAATTATTATCAATATACTCTATTGTTCAATTTATCAATTGTAAAATATGAGACTAATTCCACCTTGATAGCACTGAAACAAACAGGAGGTTTAATTGATCCTGACTACAATGGAACACATTATATAATTTATCGCAACTATAACACTACATTTTTAGTGGAATATTGGAACGAAGATGATAATATTCCAATTGAATATGCAGATATCTCTTTTATATTAAGAATGGGTTTAAGTACAGTATATTCTGATTCATCAATTACGAATGTTTCAGGCCAATATGAATTTTACGTTCCAACTCATGATTTTTTAACAGGTAATTATGAATTTATTATTACATGTTCTAAAGAGGATTATAAAACTTCTATTATTTATGGAAATATAAGTATAATTTACATTCCGACGAATGGATCTCTTTATGAAGTTACTCAAATTAATCATATTTCTGGATTACCTGAAAATTTAACTTATTATTCATCAAATAATACCTTTGAAGGCCTATTGAGTTATAACACAACCATCTATTTTACGTTTTGGGATAAATTAAATGAAGAGTGGATAAATTCTGGTTCTATTTGCTTATTGTTATTCGATGGCATTTATTATTATAACACTAGTACAGTATCTGATGGTATGTATTCGTGGACAATACCGACATATAACAGGGAAGGAACTTTTACAATAACAATTGTAATGACTAAATTTAATTGGGCAAATGTGTCTTATCAATTCAACTTAACGATAAATTCTATACCAACATCATCTCAGATTGATTCACCTGCTCAAGATCAAACCTATGATTCAGATGAGATTTTATTAATTGTTTTATCATTTGATGATACTTTGAGAGGAACTCCAATTACCAGTGCAGACATCCAATGGAAAGTGGGACTGGTGGGCAGCTACTCTAGCACTAATGTGAGCTACATAGGTGGAAACTATGAGATTGAAGTTTGGTTAAGACATCCTGAATTCGATGAATATGGTCCTTTTACCATTTATCTTATGTTGAATAAAACTTATTATTATAATCAAACTCTGGAATTAGATTTTAGCATTATAGGGTTAACCACAGCTCTAATTGACGCCCCTGCTCAAGATCAAACTTATGACTCAGATGAGATAATCACGATCTTTTTATCATTTGATGATTCAGTAAAGATTTTACCAATCGATGGTGCTGATATCCAATGGAAAATTGGAGTAGGTGGTAGCTATTCTAGTACTAATGTGAGCTACATAGGTGGAAATTATCAGATTGAACTCTGGTTACGATATTCTGAATTCAATGGTTATGGTCCCTTTACAATTTATTTCATTTTAAATAATACATATTACTATAATCAGACTTTACAATTAGATATCAGTATTTTAGGGTTAAGTACATCTCAAATTGACTCACCTGGTCAAGATCAGACTTACAATTCAAGTGCAATTTTAACAATTACCTTATCTTTTGATGATGTAGTTAAGAATATTCCTATCGATAGTGCTAATATTCAATGGAAAATTGGAATAGGTGGTAGCTATTCTAGTACTAATGTGAGCTACATAGGTGGAAATTATCAGATTGAACTCTGGTTAAGACATACTGAATTCGATGGATATGGTCCCTTTACTATTTATCTTATGTTAAATAAAACATATTGTTATAACCAGACAGAGTCGTTAAACATAAACATTTTAGGACTAACAACATCTCAAATTGATTCACCTGCTCAAGATCAAACCTATGATTCGGATGAGATTTTAACAATTACCTTATCTTTTGATGATGTAGTTAAGAATATTCCTATCGATACTGCTAATATTCAATGGAAAATTGGACTGTTGGGAACTTATTATAGTACTAATGTGAGCTACATAGGTGGAAATTATCAGATTGAACTCTGGTTAAGACATACTGAATTCGATGGATATGGTTCATTTACAATTTATATCGAATTAAACAAAACAAATTATTACAATAGTACTGAGTCATTAAATATTAATATTTTAGGGTTAAGCACATCTCAAATTGACTCCCCTGCTCAAGGTCAAACTTTCTATTCAAATGAAACTTTAATGATTGGAATATCATTTGATGATTATATCAAGGGAAGTCCTATTACTAGTGCAGATATCCAATGGAAAGTTGGACTATTAGGAATTTATTCTAGTACGAATGTGAGCTACATTGGCGGCAATTATCAAATAGAACTATGGTTGAGGCATCCTGAATTCGATGGATATGGTCCCTTTACCATTTATCTCATGCTAAATAAAACCTACTATTATAACCAAACTGAATCATTAAACATCAATTTAATTGGCCTTACATCCATAAATATAATAAATATAACTCAATATAATCAACAACTTTCGTTAAATGGTTCTATTTACGAGGCCCAAGCAGGAGAAAATATAACAGTATATGCAAATTTCATAAATAATTATCCGTATAGTATAATAACGGGAGCTATTGGAATTTTAACTTTTAGTGGTAAAGATTATATGAGTTTGGGAAACATTAATGGCACATACGAATGGGAAATCAACACAAGTTTATTACCATTTGGCATATATAATTTTAACATTACTTTCAATAAAATTTATTACGAAAATAGAACAGGGATATATAATTTTAGAGTAAATAATTTAATCGCAAAAATAAAAATTATACAACAACCGGCTAGTGTAAAACAGGGAGATTCATTTGATCTTAGCTTGAAATTATATTTTGAGTTATTCGAGGAATACCCAATTAATTATGCAAATATCTCTTTAATGATCGATTTTGGAATCTCAACTTCATCTAAATATGCTTTTACAAACTCAACTGGTTTAACCAGCTATAAAATAGATGTCCCATTAAATGCAAATAAAATTGTGATTATGGCTTATTATTCAGGGAATGGTACATATACTTCTGCTTCATTAGAAATTACGGATATTGAATTAACATTTTTAGAGGATGAGAGATTTCCAATAGAAATCTTATTGTTAGTCGTTATAAGTGGGTCAATAGGTGTGTTATTAACTGTTGTGTTAATCTTCAGGAAGAGATCAAAAAAGTTAGCTAAAAAAGGAGTTCCAGTGGAAAAAAAATCGATGGAAGAAAAAAAAGAAAAAATAATTGAAGCATCTAAACCAGCATCAAATGAAGATACAAAGGATGTTTCTACTGAAAAAACTAAGCCAACGTCAGCGGAAGACAACAAAAAGAAAATAACTGAAGAATCTGAGCTAATATCCACGGAAGAGCCAAAAAAAAATGCAACTGAAACACCTAAACCAATATCAACAGAGAAAGATAAAGCAAAAAAAGCTGGAAAATCAAAAAAGAAAAATACCTAATAGATATTAGAAAGAACTTATCTAATAAGATAATTATCTCTTTTTTTATTTTAATTTAAATTTAATCAATCATATTTAGTCATTAATTCCATTTTCAGTAATGCTAAAAACAGCTTCTCCTTCTGGTAGATGAGGTGCATCGATTACTTTGGCAACTCTTTGTTCTCCTTTACCCTTCCTTAAATAAATCCTAATAGTAGATCCATGAGCTACAACATTTCCACCTGTTGCCTGTATTGGATTTCCATAAAATACATCTGGTTTTGATTGAACTTGATTTGTTACTACAACACCCAATTCGGGATGTATATCTGCTAATCTTAATAAGTCATGCAAATGAGCATTTATTAATTGTTGTCGGTTTGCTAATGTACCTCTTCCTATATATTCGCTCCTAAAATGGCCTATTAATGAATCAACAATGATTAATTTGACATTTTTTTCTTTAATTAAATTAGCGGCTTCTTTAATTAATAAAATTTGATGATCGGAATTATAAGCTCTTCCAAAAATTATATTTTGTAATATTATTTTATGATCTAAATCTAATCCTTCTGCCATTTGGATAATTCTTTCAGGTCTAAAAGTACCTTCAGTATCAATATAAAGAGCTCTACCCTCTAAACCCCCTTGTTCACGTGGTAATTGAACGTTAACACATAATTGATGCACCAATTGTGTCTTTCCTGTTCTAAATTCTCCAAAAAACTCAGTTACACATCCAGTTTCCAACCCACCCCCTAAAAGGTCATCAAGCTCTTGGCTGCTTGTAGTAATTCTAGCTATATTTTTTCTATGCTCCCAAATATCTTCAGCAGATTTGAAACCTATATTTAACTCATCCATACAGGCTTTGATAAGTTTGGTTGTTGTTTTTTCTCCAAGACCACTTTCATTTTGAATTATACTAGGAGGAGTATATGCGATAGCCTCAAGACTATTAAAGCCTGCTTTCACTAATTTTTTAAGGGTAGCTTCACCAACGCCAGGAAGTTTCTTCACAGCATCCATACTTGTATTTTTTTCATCATCAATTTCATTGTCTTCTATTTCATCTTCTACATCATAATCTTTATCTATTTCTGTTTCTTCTAATTCCTCAAATGCCTCAATTAGTTCAGCTTCATCATCATATTCATCTTCAATAATCTCTGATTCTTCATCTTCATTATCATTTTTATCCCCTACTACCAGTTTAGCAAATTCTAGATGATCTTTATATATCTTACCTTTTGTATGATTCCTTTTACACTCTTCGCAATAATAGGGTTTACCCATTTCGATTGTATTTCCATTTTTTATTTCACTAGCTTTAGCCATATTTAATCACAGTTAAAAAAAACTTAGTGGAATTTTAATACTTGAAGTATATTAAAGTATAAATATAAAAAACAATATTTTAAACAGAATAGACTTCTAATTTTTCAATTTGTAAAAATTATAAACAAGAATAATATTAATGGATTAATAAAGGTTCTTTATCTGTTCGGTAATCTTTCTCATTTCGATAAAACACGTATCCATTCGGGCATCAATGTCTAAACATACTGCCAAAATCAAGTCTTTTCCTGCTTCCATAACTACAAAATTGCCTTCGTCGCCTTGAAGTATACATACATCTAAGTTTCCAGACTTTAGTTCATCCAAAACTCTTTCCCCAACTGAGAGTATCGTTGCAGTCATTGCTGCTAATTTTAGATCAGAAATTCCTTCCTCTAAAATTGATTGTGCTATCAAACCCTCTATAGAAACTATTGCCGCTGAACGAATACCATCAATACTATCTATTAAGCTTTCTAGAAAATATAAAAGTTGATCATCTGACATCTGAAAGTTTAACCCTATCACTGATATCCTATATTTTATTATAAAATTATTTGTACATATTTTAATTATTCATTATAGAAAATAAATTTATTTTGATAACTTAAATTTGTTGGAGATAAGTAATTAAAAATAAAAATTTGGAAGGATTATATACCTCCATTAAAGATCTATTTATTAGGTGAGTCAATCTTGGGTCTTAAATTAAAACTTGAGTTTTATCCGGAAAATCAATTAGATTTTTTAAAAGAATGTAAACAAACCATTGATAAAAATTTTAAAAAGTGGGATCCGCCATTTTTTATTGATACAAATCAATATTACAATTTAGAAAAAATTCATCAGACTACTGAGCAATTCAAAACCGAAGATATCAAAAATATTATCATATTAGCGACAGGTGGATCGATTCAAACATTACTTGCATTAAAAC
>JBHLJZ010000151.1:0-4873 GCA_048887165.1 Candidatus Hodarchaeota archaeon
TAACGCTAATCTTACCAGCATAGCTTTATATACGATCATAATTTTGGTTCTAGGATTAATAACACCTATTTTTAGATTAGTAAATTTTATACTAAGAGAAGTGCTAGCTCAAAGGCTTGAGAGAGATACCAGAAAGGAATTTTATACAAATCTTTTAGGAAAAAGTCAATCTTTCCATGAAAAGCAGAAAATTGGCGAATTAATGGCTCGAGCTACTGATGATGTGCGGATGTTAAATTTTTTAATTAGTCCCGCAATATCATTGATTTTTGAATCGTTTACTGCGTTAATTATCCCTATTTTCTTTATAATTATTTTTTATCCTATTCAATTAATTATCGAACCTATAATTTTTACAATTTTATTTCTAATAGAATTACGTTCGTATAATAGGAAATTATCTCCTGTAACTGGAAAATTGCGCATGAATTTTGGTATCCTTAATGCAAATCTCAATGAAACGCTTTCTGGTATCGAAGTGGTGAAAGCTTCGACGCAAGAAGAAAACGAACTTAAGAAATATCTAGAAATCGCAAAAAATTACAAAGACGCTTTCATAGAACAAGGAAAAATCCAAGCTAAATACCTTCCCATACTTTTTCTTGCCTTAACAATAACAATTGGCTTAACACATTCACTTATATTATTTAATGCAGGTTTAATGAATATTGGTCAAATAATTTCATATCTAGCTTTAGTTGGGTTATTAAGTTTTCCAACCTTCATCTCAATTTTTGTTTTTGCAATTGTTAGATTAGCAGGCTCTAGCGCACAAAGATTACTTGAAATGATGAATCAAGAAACTGAAATAGATGAAAATATTTCAGGAATTGAAAGAGAATTAAAAGGTACCATAAAATTCGTAAATGTTTCATTTCATTACCCTGATAGTAAAAAATCTGTTTTGAAAAATCTATCCTTTGAAGTTAAAGCAGGTCAAACGGTTGCAATCGTTGGAACAACTGGTTCAGGTAAAACCACCTTAACAAAATTAATTTCAAGGTTGTATGATGTTTCAGAAGGAAAAATTCTGGTTGACGATATCGACATTCGAAACTATGCCTTAAAATCATTAAGAGATCAAATCTCTTATATTGAACAAGACGTATTTCTATTTTCATTTTCTATCTTTGATAATGTTTCATTTGGTCGCACAAGTTCTATGGTAAAAGTGATTGAAGCGGCTAAACAAGCTCAAGCTCATGAATTTATATCAGATTTACCAGAAGGATATGCTTCAGAAATAGGAGAACGAGGAGTCCAATTAAGTGGTGGAGAAAGACAGAGAATAGCAATTGCTCGTGCTTTTTTGTCCGATCCAAAAATACTCATTTTGGATGACTCTACTTCGGCGATAGACTCAAATACGGAAGATAGAATTCAATATGCAATCAAAAATATTTTAAAAAATAGAACTACTTTTCTAATAACCCATCGTTTAAGTCAGATTAGATGGGCCGATTTAATAATTGTGTTAAAAGACGGTAAAATCGAAGCTAAAGGAAATCATAAAGAATTACTGAAAATTTCTGAAGAGTATCGAAAGATTTTTGTTAAAAAGTTTGACTTAGATGAAGAAAAATTACTGAAAGGAGTGATATAATCTGGTTTGGGTCGGACTTGAAGCAGAAGAATACGATAGAAGCTATAAAGATAAAACATTAGTAAAACGGATTTCATCTTATTTTTCTCCATACAAGAAATTTATGCTCATAGTAATAATCTTTCTTACTACCTCTTCTCTAACTACCGCTTTTGTGCCACTTATAACTTCTATTGCAATAAACAATTTAGGAACTAATACTGATCTGTTGTATTTTGTATTTCTAATCCTTTTAATTTTTTCATTAAATATCCTTTCATTTGTTTTCAATTATTTCAGACAGAAGAATTCAGCAAAAGCAATAGGTAATGTTGTCCTTGATTTAAGGAAAGATGCAACTAATTCTATTCTTAATCATGATCTCTCTTTCTTTGATAAAAACCCTACTGGTAAAATAGTAAGTCGAATTAATACGGACAGCCGTGATTTTGGACAAACTGTAGAATTAACAATTGAGGTAATATCTTCGGTTTTTGTTATGTTAGTAATAATTATCCTTTTACTTTTGATTAATATGGTATTAACACTTATTACATTAATAGCTATTCCACTTTTTTTTATTGTAGCCTTGTCATTTAGAAAATTCGCAAGAAGAATGACTTTACTCGGACAACGAGCTTTAGCATCAGTTAATTCATTTGTCAAGGAAAGTTTTTCAGGGATTCAGATTGCCAAAACATTTAGACAAGAATCGAAGCTTTATAAGCAGTTTAATCAAGTAAATATACAATCATATAAGGTGAATATGAGACGTGCTTTTGTGTTAAATGCAATCTTTCCTTCCTTAGGAATTGTTCAGGGTGTTATATTAGCAATTTTAGTGTTCTATGGTGGAAACTTTTTAATTTTTAATACTATCGACGCGGGAGATTTTAACATGTTCTTACAGAGTCTTAACTTATTATTCTTTCCCTTATTAACTATTGCATCCTTTTGGCCTCAATTTCAATCTGGTTTATCCGCATCTGAAAGAATTTTTGCTATTATAGATACACCCCCTGTGGTAATTCAGCATAATAATATTATCCCCTTAAAATTGAAAGGAGAAATTGAGATTAAAGACTTAACTTTTCAGTATGACAATAAAGGTAAAGTTTTTGATAATTTTAATTTAAAAGTAAATGCGGGAGAATCTATTGCAATTGTTGGTCATACAGGAGCAGGAAAATCAAGTTTAGCAAAATTAATTGCTCGTTTTTATGAATTCCAAGGAGGAGATATTTTTATAGATGGCGTGAGTATTCGAGATTACGATCTTAAAGAATATAGAAAACATATCGGCCTGATCCCCCAAACTCCATTCTTATGGGCAGATACTGTAGAAAACAACATCATATATGGTTGTGAAGCAATATCCCATGAAGATACTATTAAAGCTTTAGAAGTAAGTGGCGGATCTGATTGGGTTGAAAAACTTTCCGATGGATTACAATCGAATGTTGGAGAGAGGGGTAGTTTACTTTCTATGGGTGAACGTCAACTTGTAGTTTTTGCTCGTGTTTTATGTGAGGATCCCTCGATCCTTATATTAGATGAAGCTACGGCTTCTGTAGACCCTTTTACTGAAACAAAAATACAAGACGCATTAGAAAAAACCATAGAGGGTCGTACATCAATCATTATTGCTCATCGTCTATGGACGGTTAGACATGTAGACAGAATTATCGTATTAGAAAAAGGAAAAATCATGGAAGAGGGCAATCATGATGAGTTAATGAGAAGAGGAAGTATTTACGCTAATCTTTATAATACCTACTTTAGACACCAATCCTTTGAATATATCGAAGAGATGGGAACTAAAAACTAAATAAGTCATTAATCATTTGTCTTTAACATTAGGGGATTTTAAATTTTAATACTATTAATTTGATTTTGATTAAAAATGGAAAACTTAGAAATCAAAAAAGGATTAAAAAAGGAAGAAATTGAACTATTAGTGGAAAAGCTGCTAAACCAAATGACATTTGAAGAAAAAGTATATCAGATGTCAGGGAATGGCTTCTTTAAATATATAGTAATGGATAGAAAGTTTGGAGCACGAGCGTATCCAGCTGGAGGAGTAAAACGATTAAAAATATCTCCATTTCTATTTACTGATGGTCCTCGTGGAGTCATTATTAATGGATCTACATGTTTTCCTGTGTCTATGGCTCGTGCTGCTTCTTGGGATACTAATTTGGAACAAAGAGTAGGCGAAGTTATTGGGAAAGAAGTTCGTGCACATGGAGGTAACCTTTTTGGTGGAGTATGTATAAATCTTTTACGTCATCCTGGATGGGGGCGAGCTCAAGAAACATATGGAGAAGATTCGTTTCTTTTAGGTGAATTTGGTGCTGCTTTAGTACGAGGCATTCAAAAACATAATGTAATGGCCACTATTAAGCATTTTGTGGCGAATAGCATTGAATTCACTCGATTCAAAGTGAATGTTGAAATGGATGAACGTACTTTAAGAGAAGTATATCTACCTCACTTTAAGCGATGTATAGAGGAAGGCTGTGCTACAGTCATGTCTGCTTACAACAAATTCCGAGGTGAATATTGTGGACATAATTCCTATTTATTGAGAGATATTCTCAAGGATGAATGGGGATTTGAAGGTTTTGTTCATTCAGATTGGATGTATGGTCTTAGAAATACTATTGCTGGAATAATGGGGGGTTTAGATGTGGAAATGCCAAGAGTAAAGCATTATAGAAAAATTAAGTTAAAAAGAGCGATTCAAAATGAAAAAATATCTATGGAATTAATTGATGATGCTGCTCGAAGGGTTATAAAAACAATTTTGCGATTTACAACCAAAAAAGAATCTCAAACATATAATAAAGATATTATAGCATGTGATGAACACATTAAAATATCACGTGAAGTTGCAGAAAAAAGTATGGTTTTGCTCAAAAACGAGAAAGCTATTTTGCCACTTAACTCACAAAATATCAAAACATTAGCAGTCATTGGCCGCTTAGCAGATCTGAAAAACACAGGAGATCATGGAAGTAGTAGAGTTCGCCAGGAAAATATAGTTACTCCTTTACAAGGAATTAAAAACTTTCTTGGAGATAACGTTAATATTAATTATGACTCGGGAAAGGAATTAGATATGGCGAAAAATCTTGCGAACTCAGCAGATGCAGTAGTATTAATTGTAGGCTATACTTACAAAGATGAGGGTGAATACATAAAAGAGTTTAAAGTTGGAGGGGATCGAACAAATTTAGGACTGCGTCCTAAAGATGTAAAGTTAATTCAGGAGATTTCAAAAGTTAATCC
>JBHLJZ010000151.1:4973-7332 GCA_048887165.1 Candidatus Hodarchaeota archaeon
TAGAAGTTTTAAATGATGAAATTATAGCACGCATTGACGTATCAAACATAGGATCTAGAGCTGGAGAAGAAGCAGTACAAGTATACGTTGGTTTTGAACAATCTAAAATTGATAGACCAAATAAGCTACTTAAAGGCTTCACAAAACTGGCATTGAATCCACAGGAAACTAAAACTGCGTTAATTAAGATTAAGAAAAACGATTTAGCATGGTATAATCCAGAAACAAAATCGTGGGAAGTTGAAGATATTCCTTATACTATTTATGCAGGACCTTCATCTAAAAATGAAGATTTGTTAAAAACTAAACTAACTCTCTAAAACTTTTTATATAACAATTTTTAAACAAAAAAAGAGTGTTATAAGCGAGTGATATATCTGTTTCTTTCCCATTCACTCACTACCATTCGATATGCATCATATTCTTCTAATTTAGCATAATAGTAATTCTTAAATGCTAATTCACCGAAAACTTCCTTCATAAATTCTGAATTCCTAAAATGAGTTATAGCCTCATGTAAACTTCCCGGTAAAGAGATTATTCCCTCTTTTTCCATTTCTTTTGATGATAAATGATATACATTTCTATCAGTAGCATCGGGAATATCGATATTTTCTGACGTTATGCCATCTAATCCTGAAGAAAGCAGGACAGCAAATTGTAAATAGGGGTTTCCTGCAGGATCTGGACAACGAATCTCAACTCTAGCAGCGCTAGATTTACCATGAAAATCTGGAACTCTAAGTAATGGCGACCTATTTCGAAATCCCCAAGCAAGATAAACGGGTGCCTCATATCCCGGTACTAATCTTTTGTATGAATTCGGCCAACTACTTAAAACAGCACACATCGGTATTGCATGTTTTAATTGACCAGCTATCCATTTTTTCATTAAAAGTGAAATACTATCCTTATCATTTTCATCATAAAATACGTTAGTTCCATTCTTCCAAAGAGATTGGTGGACATGCATTCCCGAACCATTGATTCCTTCAAAAGGTTTTGGCATAAACGTTCCTATTAAATCATGTTGTGCTGAAACCGTCTTTACGATCGTTTTAATCGTAATAGTATTATCTGCTGTATTCACTGCTTCATCATATCTAAAATCTATCTCATGTTGCCCATAAGCAACTTCATGATGCACACATTCTACAGAAATTCCCATGGCATCACTGTATTCAGCAATTCTATACCTTATCATCTCATTTATATCATATGGATCATAATCAAAATAGCCTCTCATATCTGATGGCTTAAATGCTTGTTCAGTATCAGGAGTTAATATGAAAAACTCCATTTCAGGAGCACAAAAATAAGTATATCCTAGTTCTTTTGCTTTTTTTACAGCTCGTTGTAGTATTCCTCGCGGATCTCCTTCATAACGCTCTCCATTAGGCTTATAAATATCACAAATTACCCGAGCAACTCTATTCTCTGTTCTCCATGGGAGAAGATAAAATGTGCTCGGATCTGGAAGCGCAATTTTATCAGATTCCTCTATAGCTCCATAACCCGTAATAGAACTTCCATCAAAATTCTCTCCATCTTCGAAAACTTCTTCAATCCTTTTTGAATTTATTTCGAAGGATTTAATGATTCCATGGATATCGGTAAATTGAAGGTATATAAACCTAATATCTTCTTGATTTATTTTCTCAATTACCGCATCACACATCTCTTTTCTTTTAGGATCTTCCTTTTCAATCATATCTATATCAATTTGTTTTTTTTATTAATTTTTCATTCTAAACTAATCTAATAATATACTTTTGAAACTCTATTCATAAATAAGGGATGAAACTGCCTTTTTCTCTATGACTTTTAATATATCTCTAATTAATTCCGAGTCATACTTAATCCCTGAATCCAAAAGTGATTCTTCAATGCAAGACTTAAATCTCACAGCAGTATCTGTATTCCATTCATAACGTTTTGCTCCCCTTACTTTTAATTTGCTCGGTTCGGTGGTCAGTTTTAAATAATGCCTTAAAGACTTATTAACTCCAAATATTGATTTATATTCATCCAAAAAGATAGCACAATTCCAAGTATAATCCTTTAAATTCTCCTTTTTCACCAGTCCACTATAAAGTGAACGATCCTCACACTCTAGGCATATTTTCCCCTCATAAGAATACTCTTTTCCACAAATAGGACATTTTAGCATATTCTAAATCTCATTATAAAATTAAATTTTCAAACTTACTTTTTAATGATCTAGAATAGGATCATAAATTTATAAATTTTTTTTATATATTTTTTTTACTTTATTGGTGAAAATTAAAAATTGGAAATATAAAATGACATAAAAAGTAAAAATCACATAATGAAAATATTTTACGTTACAAATAGGTAC
>JBHLJZ010000152.1:0-7182 GCA_048887165.1 Candidatus Hodarchaeota archaeon
TATATTGGTTTGGGGTTCTTATGGCAGTTCTATCTGGAATTGCTAATAATTATGGCACGGTATTACAAAAAAAAGTAGTTAATCGTTATAAAGAAGAATCAAAGTTTATGAGAACTTTAATAAAAAAACCATTATGGTTAGTTGGCTTACTCTTACAGCTCTTAATTGGCTCTATCTTTTTCTTAATTGCGCAGATTTATATTGGACCTACTCTTATACCAGGATTAATGGCAGGTGGATTAATTATTTTAGCTATTGGATCAGTTAAAATAGTAGGAGAACAATTAAAATTCTCTGAAGTTATCGGAATAATTATTATGATTACTGCGATAGCACTTCTAGGATTTAGCAACATGGCAATAGATATTAGTGACCAAAATTTTTTAGAAATTGGATTATTTACTCGAATCATGATATTTACTTTAATACTTAGCATTTTTGCTTCGTTATTTTATATTATGCAAATTAAAAATATCTATAAAGGGATATCTTTAGCGATTTATTCTGGATTCCATTTCGCACTGTCAAATTTTTGGATTAGTCCTTTAATGGGCGTTTTAACTCATGTATTTGAAGGTAATGCGGAATTATTAGAAATAGTAATATTTATTATAGCAATTTTTATATTAACAGGAAACAATATCTTAGGACTTACTTCTATCCAAAAGGCTTTTAGAACTGGACAAGCAAGTAATTTAATACCCATTCAACAAGTTCCAATACAAATCTCCCCTCCTTTTTATTATTTAGCTGTATTTCTACTTCCTATAAATAATATTAGTTCAATTTTGTTCTTATCTTCAGGGATTATATTAATTATTATTAGTTCATTCTTATTGGGTAAAAGGCAAGCTGCTATTGAAAAAATTGAATAAATTACATTTTTTTATTTAATTATGATAAAAATTATTTTTTTTCAACCTCACCCAGATGATTTGGATTTCAATTGTGGGCATCTTCTTCATTATTTGGCTACAAGAAGTAAAAAAGACTATCTAATAAAGATAGCTTCAATAACTAAAGGTGAATTTGGACTGCCTGGTTTTAAATTCGATAAATTTAAAGGTGATTTGTTAGCAAGAATTAGGACTAAAGAGTTATATAATGCCTTAAAAGTTCATGGTATTAATCCTGAGGATGTATCCTTTTTTAATTTTATTGATGGATTTGTTAAATTCAATAAAGAATTAATTTTGAAGATTAGAGCTTATCTTATTGAAGAAAAGCCAGATATTATCATCGCACCAGAAGCAATTTATACTTGGTATCAACATAAAGACCATACTAATGTTGGGAAGGCAATCTTTTATATTATTTATCATAAACTAATTAACTTCACTCCGAAATTATATTTTTATAGTTCTTTAAATTCGAATTTCTATTTTGGATTTGCTAAAAAAGATTTTGAATTAATAAATGAATTATTACACTGTCATAAAACGCAATATTGGTTAATTAATAGAATGAAATTAATTTATAAATTCTCAACAAGAAGGGCCGGATTAAAGTTAAAAGGTTGGAAGTATGCCGAAAGATATAGAAAGATATATCTAACCGAAAAAGAATTAAAAAAGAATGAACCATCAATTTTAATTAAAATCCTAACACATTGGTATTCAAGTATGCCTTGGTATAGAGCAAAGTATCCCAAAAATATTTTAGAAGAATTGAAAACTCGATAAAATATACAAATAAATAAACAATTATAACTTTATTAATTAAAAAATTGATAGATCATTATCATTCTATTAATTGTGATTATTAAAATAAAAAAGAGAATTGGGTAAATATTATGGCTAGTCAAGAAGAAATTAAAGAAGCTATTAATAAATGGATAAGCAAGATGGATGATCCAGAAGTTGCAGACGAGTTTGAAGATTACAATAAAACTCTGCAATTTTTCTTTCCAGATATAGATTATAAAGTAAAAATGATTTTCCAAGATAAAAAAGCAAAATTAGAAGTTGGTTTTGATGAAAAAGCAGAAATGAGTCTAGAGATGGATTCTAATGACTTTATTGGCATTAACGAGGGGAGTGTAGATCCAATGGAACTCTTTATGGATGGGGCTATAATCATTAAAGGAGATATGAACGCTATCCAAAGATTAGAAGTTTTTATGGATCTTTAGCGTGAAAAAAAAAATTAAAATCGTTTATTTATTTCATAATTTCATTGCTATATTTAGAGGAGATTAAATGAGTAATTTTGTAAAATTTGGGATAATAGGGGTTGGTTCTGTTTGGAGATATCATAAATTAGGAAGTAAAAACAATCCGAAAATAAAATTTATATCTGCTTATGATATTGATGAAGAAAATCTATCCAAAGCTGCAAAATACTCTAAATTTGAAACTTACTCAAATTTAGAAGATTTCTTAAAAAGTGATATAGAAGCGGTACTTGTATTAGTTCCACATTATTTACATAAAGATATAGTCATAAGAGTCGCAGAAGCTGGAAAACATATTTTATGTGAAAAGCCTATGGCACCGTCTCTAGAAGAATGCGATGAAATGATAAAAGCAACGAAGAAAGCAGGCATTAAATTTATGATCGCTGAAAACCATAGATTTCTTCCTGCACACCAAAAAATTAAAGAAATGTTAGATAAGGGATTTATTGGAGATGTCATGCTTGGGAGAACTTATGAAGGGGCTTATTGTACTCCAGATGAATTCTTAGATCCTAATTGGTGGCATTTTTGTTATGATAAAGGAGGTGGAGGTGTCGTTGCAGATCAAGGGGTTCACAAATTTACTATGCTTAATTGGTTTTTAGGGGATGTAGATTCTGCTCAGTGTTGGTTAGGAAAAACGCTAAATTCTCCTCCTAATAAAGGAGAGGATACAGCTATCGTTCTTTTAAGATATAAATGCGGTGCCATGATAACTGTTGATGTGTCTTCTACAACAGTACATCCACTTACTAATAGAACAGAACTACATGGAACAAAAGGAACTATTTTAGAAGATCATTCTTGGGAGAAACCAATACGTGTTTTTAGTTCTCATCCTGACGCTGAAATAAAAGGAGAATTTTATAGTCCTGAAATAGAGCATGGAATTTATCCCCATTATTATAAAATATCTATGGGAAAAGAAGATGCTTATTTTGCTGATTGTATTTTAGAAGATAAAGAACCTGAGTTTACACCTGAAGAGGCAAGAAATGGTGTTGCTGTTGTTCTCCTTTCATACCTTTCTGCGAAAAAAGGAAGAATCGCTACAATGGATGAATTAATAGATGTTTACCGAAAGGAAGGAACAAAAATTATTTTAGAAGGGTTAGATGATGTTATTCAAAAAAATTACCAATATTTAAAATGGGAATAATTGTTGTTTATTCTAATTTAGAAATTGTAATTGTATGAATGCCATC
Source organism: Candidatus Hodarchaeota archaeon (assembly GCA_048887165.1). GTDB lineage: Archaea > Asgardarchaeota > Lokiarchaeia > Sigyniarchaeales > SOKP01 > SOKP01. Next base: position 3,382 of record JBHLJZ010000152.1, read on the forward strand.
TTCTTCTATTGAAATCAAAAGTAATTGATTATCTTCTTGTTTTACAAATTTTCCTTCAGAAATAACAAGGTCATAACCATTTGGATAATGAATTTGAGGTATATATAAAATTGTGGGAGCCTTTATTGAAGCATCTCCATTAAACTCAAAATAAAACCTTCCTTGCTTAATGTTAAAATCCATTTTCAAAGGTTCACCGGTGCATCTAATAAAATGAGGTCTACAAAACCCTTTAATAGCTCTTCCTCCGCTATTTATATCATCAGGATTTAACTGTTGACCTAGACTAAAAATGGATAAATCTTCTAAATTCCATTGATCACCCCATTCATTTGTATTATCTGCAGTATAATTCCATTGAGTAGAGTGTAGAAAATTAGCATCTAAAGCATTGTAATACATTGTTAAGAGTTTAACATGCTTTTTCCACGCATCATAAGAATCAGTTTTAAATTTTTGATATGCTTCTTTGTTATTAAGATCATAAGGTAGTCCAAATTCCCCTATTAGGGTTGGAATACCATCGCCAATAGAACTCGCAATGCTTTTAATATTACCTAATTGATTGATAAACATTTCCTGAACATTATTTTTCCCAATTACCATTTTATTATTTAGGATATCAAAATTAGCTTTTATCATTGATCTTTTAGTTCCTAAAGTAACTCCATCATACCAATGCCCACCATGGACTGAGTTCTCGGGTACCTGAAAAGAGAACTTTTCGCCCCTAAGGATTCTTATCGGGTGAGACTCAAAAAAGATAATAGATTCTGGAATTATCTCCCTAATGGATTCACTATATTTATTAATAAAGGGAGAAAGGTAATCCTTATAAAAATCCACTTTTTTTCCATTCTTCTCTACAAAATGATTATTGTTGATAATTTCAGGGATACCCTCCTTATTTAAATCCCATACCCCTTCTTTTCTCCAAATATCATCTGCTCCTTCGAGCCAACATGAGATATGGTCCTTGTTTATTTCGTCTCGCCTGGTTTCTTTTACTCCTAATCGCTTTATTTCTTTATAACCAACTACTCTAGAAAATCCAGAACCTGTCAAAATAGCATCAATAGGAGTAAATGTATATCCTAAGTCTTCAGTAAGATTCTCAGTATTGACTCCATCTACTCTTTTTTCTATCCAACCCTGCTCAGGTTCATTTAAACTATCAAATCCAATTACGTGAGGTAGATCTATTACTCGTTTAGCAACCTGTTGCACAGCGCTAATGTAATGACTCTGTAAGTAATCCTGAGCACTTTTTCCATTAATACTGCAGGAAGGAGCGAAATCGTTTCCACCAAAAAATAATGTCCACATTGTTCCATTTGCAAATCTAACCGAATTACTAGACCATTGTATAGGTGGATAGGCATCAGGATTTTTGGAATTGTATCTGTATTGCATTACAAATGCTGCATCAGTCGCATCAAATTTCGTAAAATCTAACCCCACTTTTTCAAAAGTCCAACAAGGGGCTCCATCTCCTCCCGACATTCTACTCCAAACATCTTGATGAGGATCAATAAAGGTATAAAACTTATAACTTTCTGAAATCTTTAATATTTCCTCTAAATAATCCAAATACTCTTGATCATACTCTTTAGGTCCTTTATGTTCAATAGCTTCCCAAGTAATCAAGAACCTTAAACAATTAAAGCCCCAATGCTTTATTCTTTTGAAATGAGCTTCAGCTTCTTTTAGAGGAAAGGGGCGCCCTACAAATGAAACACCTCTATGATCTCTAAAATCTGTCTTAATATGAGTCGCTCCATTGGGTTTATAGGGAACTTTTGAACTTCCTCCCAAATTAACACCCCTCAATAACACTTTTCTGCCTTCTTTATCAATAAACCATTCATTTTGGATTTTTAATGACATTTTTATTCAAAAATTAAAAATAATTTCCTTAATTCATAAGAATAATCATAATAATTGAAATAAATTAGTGATGCAAATTAATTAAAATTAGGGGAATAAATTGAATCTAGGATTTAATTCATTATCAAATTTGGCGAAAATAAAAAAAAATGTAAAGAGAAAAAGAATTTCTAGTTATGATAAAACTGGAGCTAATCAAGACAATATTATAATGCATCCGAACACTAAATATGAAATTTGTGATATAATAAGTGCAGGTTGTATCAAACATATTTGGATAACGACAGCAGCATTAGATCCTAACTATTTAAGAAAAGTAATAATTCGAATGTGGTGGGATGATGAAGAGTTTCCCTCAGTCGAAGTTCCAGTTGGGGATTTTTTTGGAGTAGGGCATGGTAAAACAACAAATTTTTGGAGCTTACCTCTTTCAATGGGACCTCAAGATGGAAAAAGCTTTAATTGTTTTTTCCCGATGCCTTTCTCTAAACGCGCTCGAATAGAACTTGAAAATGATTCAAATAATTTATTCGGATGTTATTTTTATATTGACTACGAGGAATATTCTGAATTAAACGGTGAGTATGGAAGATTTCATGCGACTTGGAATAGAGAAAATCCTTGTAAAGGTAAAAAATATGGTCAGGGAAGAAGATTAGAACTCGTTTTAAAAAAAAATAAAACTCACGAAGATGATTATATTATACTTGAAGCTGAAGGAGAAGGACATTATGTTGGATGTCATCTGGATATTCATAATTTGTTAACTCCTGAACTTGCGCATAGAAATGATAATTTGTGGCCAGGTGAAGGAGATGATTACATAGAAATTGATGATAAAGAAATAATTCTCTATGGAACAGGTACAGAAGATTATTTTTGTACAGCCTGGAGTCCCACTCAATTTTACTGTTCTCCCTATTATGGAATAACTTTACCAGGCGGCTTTCAGCATAGTGGTATGTTGTCTTATTATAGATTTCATATAGAAGATCCAATATATTTTCATAAAAATATTAAGGTAAAAATAGAACATGGGCATGCAAACCAGAGATCCGATGATTACTCTTCGACAGCTTATTGGTATCAAGTAGAACCACATAAAAAGTTCCAAAAATTATTACCGGTAAATGAAAGAATACCAAGAGATAAACCAAAGGAAATTAAATCTACTAAAATTAAATAAAAAAAAGGTTGTATAAATATTCTTTATTCTTCTTCTCTTAACCTTTCTAATTTATCCAATCGCTCTTGATGAAGAATTTTCAATTGTTCTTGTTGTTCCATAAATTTAACATAATTTAGGGGGAAAAACTTAAAAAATAGCAAAGCTAACGATCCTCCTATTACAGGTACCAAAGACACTAATGCTCGTAGTCCAAACTCAGCTTCAGGTGGTTGAATATCTGCACTTGAGTCGAATCCCGTCAAAAATTGAACAATAATTAAAGTTAGACCTGAAAGAACCATAGAGAGTCTAGCTACAAATGCTAATATTCCTGTAAAGGTTGCTTCTCGTCTTCTTCCTGTTTTAATTTCATCATAATCAATAGCAGCACTTATCGCTGGCTCAGTCATTATCATTCCTCCTGATCCTACTCCAGGAATTAATGATAAAAGTAAAAGGCTCATAAAATCATTTACAAGAAATAAAGGCCAGACAGCAAGAACAAAAATTCCAATTGCTAGTAACAAACCATACTTAGGACCTTTCTTAGCATAGATCCATCTCCAAAAGGGAATACTAGCAATAATACCTAAAGCAAAACCTATTGCAGCAAATCCTACAGACCCTTCATCCATGTTAAGTATAAATCGAGCATACAATGGTAACACAGTTAAAGTTAAACCAGAAAAAAAGTCTATCATAGTATAAGTCAGAGTTATAACAACAAACGGTTTATTTGTAAAAGA
>JBHLJZ010000153.1:0-7048 GCA_048887165.1 Candidatus Hodarchaeota archaeon
TTGTGCTGCTAAACGGAAAAGAGTAGCCTCATCACCAAAAGGAGCCGCAAATTGGATACCTATCGGGATATTATCTGCAGTCCAATATAATGGAATTGACATAGCTGGCTGACCGCTTGCATTATAAACGGTAGAAAAAGCGATGAGTTTACTCATTAATTGGATCTGTCTTCCTGTTTTAGCTAAATTAGTTACTTTAAAAGATCCAGTTTCTATTGGAATATTAAACGTGATTAATTTGAGCTTTTGTTTTCTTCGAATAACCTGGGTAAAAAGTTGACAAATTCACCAATTTCTTCTTTGTTATGATTAGATAGCGCTTCGATAAACTGTTTTGGAACGCTGGCAGGTAATCGAAATGTTGTGCGTAACTTTGTTCCATTTTCAATTGATTCATATTCGTGTAAAAGCCAACTTGTTGGATTGTCATTGCGATCAAGAATACTCCCTAATAATGCGTGATCGTACTCAATTGGTATTGGTGAAGTACTCGGATCTTCCCATCGGATTCTTAACGTAGTGGAAAGCCCAATATTTTCAACAACCCTATGAATCGCTCCTATGTGCCCTTTATTAGGGGAGATTTCCCATTGAAAAGATTGATGGTCTTTGGGGTGCCATAGCTTATACCGCTCGGTCGTATCTATATTATCCCACCACCAATCTATCATTTCTGGTGTAACCCCATACAATGTATGATCGATAACTAAATCTATCGTTTCTACTTTTGACATCTTAAGTATTTTTCCATAATTTTATTCGATTCGGAACTCGGAGGTTCTTTTGACAAGTTTTTCAATCAGCCTTTTAATAAAATCATCTTAATTATAATAGTTAATAACTGGCTATTTTTAAATTCAGCATAAACCTATTTATAATTCTTTAAGGAATTTGAAGAGGTTCAAGTCTTTTAATTTTACTAGTAATTCGTACATTTTTACCACCAAAAAATCTGGTTTATCCCTATTCTTTCTAAATTTGTTGGTTATCTTCAACATAATCTTTTTAATTCAAATTGAAATACCTAATTTCAAGAAATCTTAAAAAAAAGGTGAATAAAAACGCAAAAACAAAATATTAAGATAAGTCTTCTGGTAATCATGCTATTTCTAGTAATGCAATCTTTGAACTTTAAAGAACCTTTAAAAGCTAATTCAAATCCTATTCATATTAGTATACCTCAGTCTTCACAATTAGTAGAAAATAAATTTACATTTGGACACCGATTTCATATTGGTTATAATAGTTTAGATCCTGCTGCTTCTTGGTTTGTAGAGCTATTTGATCAATGCTTAGAGACCCTTTTCTTTTACAATTTAACGAATCCAGGAGCACCATTAATTTCTCGTTTAGCTACCGGATATCATTGGATAGACAATATGATACTAGATGTTGATTTACGTAAAAATGTAACATTTCATGATGGAAGTGATTTTAACGCGAGCACAGTAGTATGGAATTTTAATCGTTTATATAACATTATTAATAATCATAGTAGTCTACTTGAATATAACTTTAGAATAGATGCAGATCCCTTTAGAGAGTTAGAAAATGTAGATTTAACATGGGTTCCAGAAGGAGAACTCGTAGATATTGTAAATAGTACAGTAGAGGTTTCTACTTATAAAGTTCGTTTTAATTTAAATGTCCCATATACACCTTTTGTTCATCTATTAGCGTCTCCAGGGACTTATATTCTTTCCCCTACATCTCATATAGATGACTTTGATCGGATCATTGACTTTGATTCTGAAACATTAATTGGAACGGGTCCATTTCGATTTGTTAGTCATACATTAATAGATATCTTCCCTATTCATAGAGTAACTGAACTTGTGAGTAATGATAAATATCACTACGATCTCAATAGCAAGCAATATAAACCGGCTTATATAACAGATTTAACATTCATTGCGTATGAAAATCAAGTGGAGTTGGATAAGGCTATAAAAAATGGAGAAGTTGACTATGCAGAAGAACCTTCTATTGAATTAGTAGGGGATCCAGGATTAGATCCAGATATGCTTATGTGTACGGGGGAGCCAGCATCAACTTACTACTTCTTAGGGCTGAGTAATATAAATCTCGAGCTTCCAATTCGAAAAGCTATAACATTTGCATTGGATTATGATTATATTATTGATGAAATTTATGAAGGTTTAGCAAAACGATCACGAGGTCCTATACCAAAAGGAATAAAGTATTATAATGGATCCATCCCTACCGCTGGAGAAGATCCCATTAATGATATACTTACAGCTCGACAAGCTCTCCTTAATGACCCAGATTACGGACTAATCTGTACTGAGAGAGGTTTGGATGAGGATAGTACAGATGATGAGTGGAAATATATCGCAGAAAATGATCCCATAGAAAACATCAATTATACTTATAATGGTCAATCACCATCTCCTATTAATTATAAAATCGGTTTAGCTTTAAAAGAAAACCTAACAAATGTTGGGGTAAATGTTGACTTGTTTGGTTTTGACTTTGGAACATATTGGAATAAGATGATTAACTTGCATCATGAACTAGAAACCTATCCTTCAGGATGGATACCTGATTTCTTAGATCCATCAAATTACATTATAAACTTATTCTCAGCGGAATCACTAAGTAATTTTGCAGAATATAACAATGTTTCGACTCAAGAGTGGATGTATAGTGCTGTAAGTTCAACTAATATGCTAGAAACTCAAGATTTTTATAATAAAATTCAATATCAACTTCAAATGGAAACACATCCATGCGCATTTTTAGCTCAACCAATAAATCTTAATGTAATCAATAATAGTTGGACAGGTATGCCAAATGGAACCTCCGATCGTAGACCTTATTTCTATTATGCGTATGAAAAATCATCTGGTTGGGTTCCTGGTAAAGATGTCTATGTATATATAGAAATGGATACACCAGCTGGTACAGATGTAGTAGTCTCTGATCTAATAAACGATATTTCTTTAGAATTCACCAAAGTTGATGTAGAAGGAACTACAATCGTAGCAATTAGCGAATTAGAACCTGAACCAACTGAAGGACTTGAAGTAATGGGGACCTACTATAATATAGATACTACCGTTGCTTATACAGGAAATATTATTATAGGGATACCTTATGATGATACAATATTCGGAGGCGATGAGGTCTTAGAAGCTCAACAAGTCTATATTATGCATTATGATGAAAATTCCCAAAAATGGAAAAAAGCAACGAGAGTTGATATAGATACTTTGCATAATATTGTTTATGCTAGAGTTTCAAGCTTTTCCATTTTCGCAGTAATGAAGTTAAATTACGTAGCTGCTGATATAGTTTTTGATCCTGCTACTTTAAACCTCAAAAGTAAAGGAACAACGATTACAGTATACATCGAATTATTAGAAGGTTTTGATGTAAATACCATTGATATAACAACTATCTTGTTAAACGAACAGGTTTCAGTGGAATCAAGCCCTATAGAGATTGGTGATTATGATTGCGATGGTATTACTGATCTAATGATAAAATTTGACAGAACAAGCGTGTATTCTTTATTAACGGTTGGAGAAGCTGTTGAAATTGCTATTACAGGGAATTTATTCGATGAAAATCCTTTTTATGGTATTGATGTAATCAAAGTAATCGACAAGGGGATGAGTCATAACGATGAGAACGATCCGTCTTCAATTCAAAATCCCAATTTACTCCCTCTTATCGCATCGTTCACAGTAATAATAACGTCTATTGGGATCCCTCTACTTAATAAGAAGTTAATAATTATAGCAGGCAATTGGAAGTTTTTTATAACTAATTAATTTTCTTTTTTTAATTACTTTAATCACGTTAATTTTGGTTTTTTGATGAGTTTTGGATTCGAGTTTCTTTTCTTGCCTTTACATTATACAAAAAAGCACTTCAAAAAAAGTTTAAAGGTTAGTACTTAGCTGAGAGAGACTAGGGCTAAAAATAAAACAGAAATAAACGATAAATATTCATAATTAATGTATTATAAAAGATAACTATTTAAATAAGAATAAATTCACTTGATTCAAAAAACTAGTTAATAAAAGAGAAAACACCATGGAAAAATCAAATTTTACTCGGCAATTTGAAGATTTTGGCATTAAAATGTATGTTCTGGCGATACTTTCTATAATAAGTATTTTTACCGGCGGATTTATCCAATTGGTAATATTTATTATTATGCTTCTATCGCTTAGTGATATCAAAGACGCAAATTTAGAATTAAAAAACGAAAAGCTAGAGAAGTTTCGAAAATATATTATATATGCGGTAATCGTTGGGATTGTTGGAGCTTTAATGATTATGGTTATTGTCATTATCGTAGTATTTCTTTTTATTTCAGCACTTCCTGGATTTACTTTTAGCGCACCCATTACAGTATCGGAATTTCAACAAATAGCACCATTGATTAAGATTCTTTTGTTTGTTTTATTGGGAGGATTTCCTGTCGGGGTTGTTGCTTTAGAACTTCTTATGATTGCATGGAAAAATTTACAGATATTCTTAGAGAGTAATTCTGGATTATTCCCAAATGCTGTTGCCGCAAAAGCTATAGATGGTTCTGGAAAAATAAAAAATTCATACCTATATCTTCTTATTTCGCTTATAATTGGAGCAGTTTTAGTTCTGATTGCAATTTTTATATTTCCTCAACTCGAAACATTGATTATTGAATACATTCAAGGAAGTATGCCCTCAATGGAATCACTTGGAGGTCTTATTGTTGCCTTTGCCATACCGGGGATTATGATGGCAATTCTTGGAATAGTAAGCTTTATTTTAATGATTCTTGGCTACTTCAATCTCTCAGAATTAAAACACCTTTAATTTTAAAATATCTTTTATTTTTTTTCTTTTCATATAAACCTTGTATAAGGTTAACATTCGTGAAGAGCAATCAGATTTTGAATTACATTTTGAGTAACAAAATAGCAATAGAACAAAAATTTATTCGCTTTTGTTGAAAGAAGGTTGATTAGAATTATGGATGGATATGCAGAGTTCTCGTTTGTCCCATGAAAAATTGACAGAAATGTGAAACTTATATGTTTATTCTTTTTTATTAATAGTGAAAAGAGTAATAATTAGAAATCAAGTATATTTTTAATTACACACCTATGAATTCACCAGAAGGAAGTGAATACATACCTCCTCAATGAATTATTAAATGCTATTATGACAGATTATGATTTTACGTTTAAATTAATGATGTTAGGGGATGCTTCAGTCGATAAGACATCATTAACTATTCGATATATTTCCGGATTCTTCTTAGAAGATCTTAAATTGACAATAGGTGTTGATTTCTATTCAAAAACAACTAATTTTCGGGGAAAGAAGGTAAAATTACAAATATGGGATTTTGGCGGGGAAGAACGATATAGATTCTTACTCTCTCAATATTGTAAAGGCGCTAATGCCGCATTTTTTTTATATGATATTACAAATGGAGGAACTTTGGAACATTTACCAGATTGGACCCAAATCATTAGAGAACATTCTGGAGATATTCCAATAATTTTAGTTGGAACTAAACTCGATTTAGAAGAATTCAGGGCTGTTCCACGAGAAGAAGGGATTTTAACAGCACAAAAATATAATCTTTCGGCATTTGTAGAAGTTTCTGCTAAAACTGGACAAAATGTTGAGCGGCTCTTTGAAGTTATCACAGAATTTTTATTTGAGCGATATACAGAAAATTTTTCAAAACCTATTAAAAATCAACAATTAAAAATCAATGATTACCTCGAATTAAGATTAGAAAATGACAGAACCAATATATACGTTGGAGGGAAACTCTTTAACCAGTGTAAGTACTTATTATTAGATATTCCTTTTAACAACATCAGAGATTATGATGAAATTAAATCTATTGATGAAGCTGCAGAAAGATTAGATTCTTCAATGGAAAGAAAGAAATTGCCTAAATCTTGTTTATCTCCAGAATCAGAATTTTGGGGTCATTGTTCTAATATTCAAGCTTGGTGTGAAAATAATTATGCCACAAATTTATTGCATAGAAATCTGGCTTTCCCGTTATTGAAGGCTCTTGTAAACGCAGGAGACCCACTTGCAAAAAAGGTATTTAAAGATGAGATTGCTATAAGATTTGAAAGTGGTTATCCTTCTGTGGTTTTATATCTCATTAAACAAGGTTATTTGGATTATTTAATTGGAGAAGAATTAAATACCCTTTTTGAAAACTCAAAATTTTTAGAAAATTTACCAAAATGGTTTTTTGAGAAAGATATTCCAAAATGGTTAATTAAAAAAATTGAAGCAAAGTTAAACGATTTCAATAAAGGCTTATTAGATAAAGGTGTGGCCTTTCCGTTATTAGAAGCTTTTACAAAAGCAGGCCATCCCCTTGCAAAAAAGGTATTTAATGAAGAAATCGCTCGAAGATTTGAAAGTGGCGATCCTTCTGTGGTTTTATTCCTAATTAATCAAGGGTATTTGGAATATTTTAATAGTGAAGAATGGGATGCGGTTATAGGTAGCACCAAATTTCTAAACAACTTTCCAAAATGGCTCTTTAGAATTAATATACCAAAATGGTTATTTGAAAAACTCAGAGAGAAGATAAATGATTTAAGTTGCCCTTATTGTGGCACTAAACTCATAGAATCTCTAACTAAAAGAGTTTCTAAAGGAGAATCGATTAGATGTGAATATTGTTATAAACATTTAACTCGGATAACCTAAAAGTTATCAATACAGTTTATATACTTTTCAATCATCATCTCTAATTTATTATAATTTATTCAAAATTAGAAGAGTTGTCAGTAATTCATGAAATAACCGAATTATTTATTCCAATATTCATTTGAGATGGAATTCGGATTAATTAAAATTTAGTGGAAAAAGCTACAATTGAAATTCGTTAAAATAAGAAATATAGATTTTTTTATTGATGAGAATCAGCCGGGAGATAATAATTTACATAAGAATTGATTATAATTAGCAACACAGGACATTCCAAGTGGGTCTTCAATCCCCGTGAATAAATATTCCTCCAAATAAAAATCACCAAGTTGTCTTA
>JBHLJZ010000154.1:0-7021 GCA_048887165.1 Candidatus Hodarchaeota archaeon
TCCATTATCATTGCTGTGCTGGGGCTCCCCATGTTCGTCTGGATTATGGACACTTCAATATTATTCAATTTTCCATTGTAAACCAACCCATGAATACTCTTCTTTTTCAATTTATGGACAATGTATCGCATAACTGTGTTGACGGCAGGAAGGATAACTATAGGGCGAATATTTTTGGGAAACGTCTCGAGAAACATATAGGAGAGTTTTGTTTCAACGGAAATGAATTTTAGAGCCATATTGGCAATTCCTGCTTTTATCTTATTTAACATGGTATTCTAATTTTAACTTAATATAAGAATTAAATTTACACTCTTTCATACTTAATACTTAATTAAAACTTAAAAGTATAAATTTATTATCAAATTTACTTTAACTTGCCTATAACTGCCCTCATTAATCCGATGAGTTTCTTTAATGTCTAAATCCTCTTGAGATTGAGCAATATCTTGGACTACAACATTAAAATTTTCAGGACTATATTTTATTATAGCATTCTCTATATAACGAAGATTTTCTCCCCTCTTTTGCTTCCTAAAAGACTCATTAACTTCTTCTTTCCAACGTTCTTCAACAGGATTTTGATCTTCTCTCCACCTGTTGCTAACTGTTTGTCCAATATAAGTCTTATCATTAACAAGATTTGTAGCACGATAAATATATCCAAACGGTCTTTGATCCTCTTCATTCATACTTTAAGAAATTACTAATTCGAGTTTAATGTCTTATTGATAAGAATATCTCTAAGAATACCTATTTAAACATCAATTATCAAAAAAACTCAATCAAAAAAAGGAAAATAAGCTAAGATCGAATTTATTAACATCTATAGTTATTTAAGTAGATTAGGTTAGCTTATTATTAATATAAGTAAAAAAAAGTTAATAAAAAATAAAGAAAAGTAAAATAATTTAGGTTTAATACATATCTGGGGGATAACCACCCATACCACCCATACCTCCGGGCATACCCATCCCTCCTGGAGGCATACCTCCTGGGGGCATACCAGGGGGGCCAGCAGTCTTTGCACCAGCGATAACATCATCAATGCGTAAAATCATTGAGGTTGCTTCGGCTGAGCTTTTAATAGCTTGAACTTTTACAGCAGTAGGTTCGACGACTCCTACTTCAAACATATTATCGACGACATTTCCAGTGTCAAGGTCGGTTCCCGCGAATTTATTTCCTGCTTGATGAGATGCTCGTAATTTCATGAGGACGTCGATTTGGTCTAATCCTGCGTTTTCTGCGAGCGTTTTAGGAACGATATCGAGGCTATCAGCAAAGATTTCGACTGCGAGTTGTTCACGTCCGCCTAAAGTTGATGCGAATTTTCTTAGTTGAATAGCGGTTTCTAATTCAGGAGCACCACCGCCTCCTACGACTTTCTGGTCTTCTACAACATCTCGAATTACGCATAGAGCGTCATGTATGGCTCTATCTACCTCATCTACAATAAGTTCCGTTCCACCACGTATTAAGATTACCACTGATTTTGGATCTTTACATTCTTCAATAAAAATCCAGCTATCATTCATAACTTTGCGTTCTTCAACTAAACCTGCGAAACCAAGTTTAGCTTCAGTAATATCATCAAGATTAGTAAAGATCATACCACCAGTAGCTTTAGACAATTTTTCAAGATCAGATTTTTTGACTCGTCTGACAGCTAAAACACCAGCTTTAGTTAAGAAATGTTGGGCAAGATCATCAATTCCTTTTTGGCAAATGACTACATTTGCTCCTGAAGCGACAATCTTTTCTACCATAGTTCGAAGCATCTTTTCTTCTTCATCTAGGAATTGTTGGATTTGTTCTGGGCTTGTGATTTGAAGTTTGCTATCAAATTCAGTTTTTTCAATTTCGATTGCGGATTGAAGTAATAAGATTTTCGCATCTTGTACGCTTTTTGGCATACCAGGACTTACGACTTCTTTATCAAGGATAATTCCTTTGATAAGTCTGGTATCATCAATGCTTTCACCTTCTTTCTTTTGGATTTGTACTTTTTCAATGTCAGCTACCCATTTTCCTTCAACTTGTTCAGCAATTGATTTAATAGCATCAATACATAGTTCAGCTAATTTCTCTTTTGACTCTGATACTATTTTGCTTGACATACAGGTCATTGCTGAATTTTTTAAGGCATCGTAATCATTAATATCAGCTTTAATGGACATTGCATCCAAAATTTCTACAGCTTTTTCAGCGGCTTTCCTAAATCCTTCAGTTATTACAGTAGGATGTATTTTTTGTTCTAGTAATTTTTTAGCTCGCTTTAGTAATTCACCAGCAAGAATAACACTTGTAGTAGTTCCATCTCCAACTTCAGAATCCTGAGTTTTCGCGACTTCGACCATCATTTTAGCAGCTGGATGTTGAACGTCAATTTCTTTCAAAATTGTCGCGCCATCGTTCGTAATTACAACATCGCCGAACTGATCAACAAGCATTTTATCCATTCCTCTTGGACCTAGTGATGTTCTAACGGCTTCTGCAATTACAATAGCGGCAGCAATGTTGTTTTCCATTGCATCTTTTCCGCGAGTTCGTTCAGTACCTTCTTTCATAATAAGAATTGGTGTTCCACCAAGTTGTGCCATTTTACATTTTCACCTTTATATTTTTTAAAAAAGTAATTTGTGATTTATGCATCTTTATATATGAGACTTAAAAAATTTTATGAATTTGGTTTAAAATACATTTTTTAAATGGATCTATTAAAATCAAATTAAAAATTTGTATATATAAAATTGAAAGATTTTTAGAAAGAAATTTTTTTATTTAGTCAATTCGCGCTTTTTCAGCCTTAAATCTTTCCCGTGGCATCTTCTACATTTCTTTGCTTTTACTGGATTTAGAGCTCCACACCTTCTACAAACTGCTTTCTCTAGTAAGTGGAATCGTGCAATTTTACGTTTATACAAATCATCTATCGGCATAATTGACTCAATTAAATAATTTTATATATGCTTTTATTGAAAATTAAATTCATAGCTTAAATTATATTTTTAAACACACGATTTAAATTAAATTTTTTGATACTAATGAAAAAATTAAAATTCTATAATTAATAGAATTTAAATAATTGAAGTAAAACTATTCCACCATATTGTTGATTAAATTTGCCGAAAGAGATAGTAAATGAAGAGAAATTTCTTGAATTAGCAGAGTATGCTGTTCATTGTAGGGTTAAGCGCGTTAAAGATATAGTAAAATTAAAACTTAGAACTAAAAGATACTTATATACTTACAAAACAGATCCGATTACTGCTGATAGAATACTGAGAAATGTTAGTTGTGATATTATTGAATTATAAATTAATCTAATGAACTTCTAATAATATAAGATTAAATCTAATGAAAAACCTTCCTGCGTGTAAAACATGTGTGAATTCAGGATTTTTATGCACTAGCTGTCAAGAAAAGTTAGATGCAGGAGAAATTACGGAGTTTGAGTTAGATTTAGCTAAGGATTTGCTTGAATTAGAAGAGAGTGAAAAATTTAACTTTCTTAAAGATATATCTTTCCTTAAAGCCATCGATTTCGAAGATGTCGTAATTATTGTTTTAGGAAAGAAAGATAAACTTAGAATTACAAAAGATTTAATCGATTGGATTAAAGAAACTTACGAAATTGATAAAATTATCTTAATTGAAAAGACAAATAAACCAAGACCTGTAATAGAAGCATTAATTGCTCCTTTTAAATTAATTTCCCTTAATGAAATCTTTTTGGCTACGGGTGATATTGAATTTAAAGCTGTTCTTTCTAAAAAAGATCAAGATGAAATTTTATTTACTAAGGAAGAACTGGAAGAATTAATTTTCGAAATGACAGGTAATATCATAAGGGTTGAGTTTGAATAATTTAACAGAAAAAGAATCACTAGTTTTATACTAATTATTAGGTGTAATTTATTATGGAAGAATATAAACAAGTTATCTTGCTTAGAACAGATTTAAAAATGGGTACAGGCAAGAAATGTGTACAGTCATGTCACGCTTCTTTATCAGTTTCAGATATAGTTAGAGTTAAAGATAAATCTTTATGGAAGAAATGGAAAGATTCAGGACAAAAAAAAGTTGTATTGAAAGTTAGCAGTATGGAAGAGTTATTTGAAGTAATTAAAAAATTAGATAAAAATCAGATTCCATTTTTTTTAGTTAAAGATGCAGGATTAACTCAATTACCTCCTGGAACAACAACTGCTTTAGGTATAGGACCAGCAAAATCAGAGGATTTGGATAAAATTACTGGAGCGCTAAAGTTATTATAAAATAATTATAGGATAAAAAAAGTGGTAAAGGAAAACTCATTTATTCAGAATCATAAGAATCTTGAATTGATTGTAGGAATCGAAACCTATTCAACAAGCCATCTTCCTGGTATTGGAGGAATTTATAAGCACAATTTTAAGGATTTTATTGTTAAGGAAATTCTTTCTAACGGAAAAGTATTGGAAATTAAAGAAGACTATCCTTCACCAGAATTTTCTGAAGAATTAAAGGATGTTTATACTTCTTTTAATTTAGTAAAATTAAATAAGGATACTTTTGAAGCTATTCGAGCTATTGGTACTGCTTTGCGAATTCCTTATGAAATAATTAACTATTCTGGTTTAAAAGATAAGTGTTCTATTAGTGTTCAAAGAGCATCAATTAGAGGAAATTACATCGAAAAACTGAAAAAATTGAAAATAAGAGATATTTTCATTCGAAATATTAGTCCATCGAAAAAAAGTGTTAACTTAGGGAGTAATTGGGGTAATAAATTTATAATTACTATTCGAAACATTCAAAAATCTACAGCTTTAAAGAAGAATATTGAAGAGTTGTTTGATTTTTTAAATAGGAAAGGATTTCCAAATTATTATGGACTTCAAAGATTTGGAACCTTTAGACCAAATTCTCATAAAATTGGTCGATTTTTGTTAGAAGGTAAATATAAGGATGCATTCGATGAATTTGTATTAGAAACATATCCAACTGAATCATTAGAAGCACAATTCTTTCGCAACGAGTTGAAAGTAACTGGTAATCTTAAAGAAGCTTACAATTCATTTTCTAAAAGTTTAAATTATGAAAGAACAATGATTAAACACTTAATAGATCATCCAAATGACTATAAAGGGGCTATAGATCGATTACCTTCAGATTTAATTAAATTATTAATTAGCTCCTTTCAATCATATTTCTTCAACAAGATGGTCTCTTTAAGGATAAAAAAGGGATATTCTCTTTTTGAGCCAAGTAAAGGGGATATAATAAGTATTTTAGATGACGATAATGGAAATATCACTCAAATTAAGTATATTTATGGGGATTTGTATGATAAATACCTTATCGAGGCTTTAAAATTAAACAGAGCTGCAATCGTGGTACCTTTAATTGGATTCGATACAAATTTAGACGAATTTCGCTTAATGAAACAATTCTTCGATCAAATTATCGAACAAGAAAACTTTAATAAAGAAATTTTTAAAAGTGATCAATTAGTTAAATTTGATTTTAAGGGTTCATTTAGAGCAATTACAATTAAACCTTTAGGTCTCAGAATATTAGATATTGCGGAAGATGATCTTTTTCCTAATAGAATGAAGTTTAAATTTGAATTTTCACTTCAGAAAGGGTCTTATGCTACAATTCTTTTACGCGAAATAATAAAATAAGATAATAATTATGAAGATATTTTCAATTTCTGATATGTCTCTATTCCAATAATATCATACGTTTTAATCATTATATGTTTAGAACTTGAATCTTTCAACTCGAAAGGTCCTGCTTTCAATATAAGCTTTCGATTTTTAGGTGTTCTATATGAAATCCACTTATTAATAAATTCTTTTCCTTGATAATTAATATCAATAGCCCAGTAGTCGATCCAATCTGACCATTTTACAATTTTACGTTTTATCTCTTCTGAAATAAGATATTTATAAGGTACCTTATAATCTATCAATTCGATAAAGAAAAAGTTCTGATGTTTTTTCATTTCAACTCTGTAAAAAGGTCTATTAGAGAAGTTCAAGTGCTCTATCGATTTTTCTGAAGTAAATTCTATTGGGATACTATATTCATCTCTTTTTTCATTTATTCTGTATAACTTGAAAGGTTTAGTTCTTTTATTATATAACTTCTTCCAATGGAAAATATCATTTCCATTACCTAAATCAATAATTCTTTTATATGTCATATTAATTGCAAATTTAGAAACATCACAACCAATCCACCGTCGCCCCAGTTTTTCGGCAGTGACTAAAGTTGTACCCGAACCGCAAAAAAAATCTGCAACAATATCATCTTTACGAGTAGAAGCTAAAATAATTCTTTTTAATAAACGTTCAGGTTTTTGAGTAGAAAATCCTTGATATTCTATAGTATTTGCGCGAACATAAGGGATATCATTCCAAACATCTCTTGGAAAAACTCCATTTTTCTCAATATATACTTTTTGAGACAATTTTTTTCCATTATGGCTTCCCCCTCGATGATAATAAATTCCTTTTTCATCTTTTTTTAAAGCTCTTTTTACACGATCAGAATACTCCATATATATATTGGTATCATCGTTAAACACATAATCATCAGATTTAGTATAAAACAGAATAGCGTCAAAAGATCGGACAAAAAAGTTCCTTGTTTGTACTGAAGCAGAAGGATAAGCCCATATTATTTCATTCCTAAAATTTTCAGGACCAAAGATCTCATCCATAACAATTTTAAGATAATGAACCATATGCCAATCTAAATGGACATAAATACTTCCTGAATCTGAAAGCAATTTCCTCATAAGTAATAAACGCTCGTACATAAAGTTCAAGTAATCATCTATTCCACCTTTCCATGAATCATTATATGCAATCTTATTTATCCATCTTTGAGAACTATTAGGTTGTTCTTTTTGACCAATAAGTATTTTTAAATTAAATTCTCCTCCGGTAGCGAATGGGGGGTCAAAATAAATAAGATTAATCTTGTTCTCAAACCTTTTTAGCAATAATTCAATAGCTAATTTATT